>CAMLIU010000094.1 GCA_946479995.1 uncultured Gemmatimonadota bacterium
ACTCGGAGCCGTACAGAAGAAGGAGCCCTGCCGAGGTGAGAAGACTCGACACGGAGCTGGAAGAGAGTGAGGAGCCCTGCCGAGCCACGCATCACGAATCCCCTGGGAGCACGAATGATTCCGCGTCGCTTGTCAACCTGCGCCCGCCGACATGCCCGACTTGGCATCACGCGCCCCATCGCGCATCTTCGCGGGACCGGCCCCGATCGCCGGTCCCCTCTGCATTCCCACCCGGCCGAACGCCATGACCCGCACCCTGCGCCGATACCTGTCCTCCCCCCGCCTGGCCGCGCTCGCTGCCGTACTGCTCGCCTCGCCTGTGCTGCCGATGATCGCACACGCCCAGGCCCGCATCACCAGGCCGGCCGACGTCGCCACCTTCGATGACTCCCGCCTGTCGGGGATGCGTTACAGAATGATCGGTCCCGCGCGCGGCGGCCGCGTCACCGCGGTCACCGGCGTGATCCAGGACCCGAACACCTATTACATGGGCTCCACGGGCGGCGGCGTGTGGAAGACCACGGACGCCGGAGCGAGCTGGCAGAACGTCTCCGACGACGCGCACTTCGCCACCGCCTCCATCGGCGCGCTCGACGTCGCCGACTCCGACCCGAACGTCGTCTACGTCGGCACCGGCTCCGAGGCGATCCGCAGCAACGTCTCCATCGGCAAGGGGATCTACAAGTCCACCGACGCCGGGAAGACGTGGAAGTTCGTCGGCCTCCCCGACGCCGGTCAGATCGGCGCGATCGAGATCCATCCGACCAACCCCGACATCGTCTTTGCCGCCGTCGTCGGGAACCCGTTCGTCCCCAACCGCACGCGCGGCGTCTACCGCACCCGCGACGGCGGCGCCACCTGGCAGCAGGTGCTCTTCCTCTCCGACAGCACGGGCGCGGCGGACGTGGAGTACCAGCCAGGCAATCCGAACGTGATCTACGCGTCCATGTGGCACGGCCAGCGCAAGCCGTGGACGATCATCAGCGGCGGCGCGGAGGACGGGATCTACAAGAGCGTGGATGGCGGCGACCACTGGCAGCGGCTCTCCAATGGCCTGCCCACCGGCATCTTCGGCAAGAGCGATCTCGCCGTGTCGGCGGCGATGCCGAATCGCGTGTACGCGCTCATCGAGGCGAAGCCGGGCAATGGGCTCTATCGCTCCGACGACGCCGGCGAGCACTGGACGCTCGTCAATGGCACCACGGCCGGCATCATCACGCGCCCCTTCTACTACGACAACGTCGACGCCGACCCGAACAACGGCGACGTCGTGTACGCAGGAGCGGAGGGCTTCTACAAGTCCACCGATGGTGGTCGCACCTTCCGCTCGATGCGCGCGCCGCACGGCGACAATCACGGCATGTGGATCAACCCGCGGAACAGCAACTTCCTCATCGAGTCCAACGACGGCGGCGCCAACGTCTCCCTCGACGGCGGACGCACCTGGAGCACGCAGTACAACCAGCCGACGGCGGAGATCTACCAGGTCGCGGTGGACAACCAGTATCCGTATCGCGTCTACGGCGCGCAGCAGGACAACACGACGCTCATCGTGCCGAGCCTCCCCGTCAGCGCGTCGGGGCTCGACGATCCCATCCAGGGCTGGCGCACCGGTCCCGGCTGTGAGACGGGCCCCATCGCCCCCAACCGCACGAATCCGGACACGGTCTACGGCGCGTGCAAGGGGCAATGGAGCCGCATGAACCTCAAGACCGGCCAGGAGCAGCAGTACTGGATCGGTGGCGAGTCGCTCTACGGCAATCCCAACGAGGCGCTCACCTATCGCTTCCAGCGCGTCTCGCCGATGGAGGTCTCGCCGCACGAGCCGCACACGGTCTACTACGGCTCGCAGTACGTGCATCGCACGCGCGACGAGGGCGTCACGTGGGAGCGCATCAGCCCCGACCTCACGGCGAACGATCCACGTTATCGCGCGACCATCTCCGGTGAGCCCATCACCATCGACGTCACGGGCGAGGAGATGTACGCCACGCTCTACGCCATTCGAGAATCGCCCCTGCAGAAGGGAGTGATCTGGACCGGCGCCAACGACGGTCCCGTGTACGTCACGCGCGACGATGGAAAGACGTGGACCAACGTCACGCCGAAGGGCCTCCCGCCCGGCGGCCGCGTGCAGAACATCGAGCCGTCGCCACATCGCGCCGGCAGCGCCTACATCGCCGTCCTTCGCTACCTGCTCGGCGACTTCAAGCCGTACATCTACAAGACGGACGACTTCGGGAAGACGTGGACGCTGCTCACCACGGGCAGCAACGGCATCCCGGGGGACGCACCCACGCGCGTGGTGCGTGAGGATCCCGACCGCCCCGGACTGCTCTACGCCGGCACCGAGTTCGGCATGTACGTGTCGTTCGACGACGGCGCGCACTGGCGCCCGCTGCAGCTCAACCTGCCCGTCACGCCGATTACAGACATAGCCGTACACCGGAAGGACCTCGTGCTCTCCACCCAGGGCCGCGCCTTCTGGATCCTCGACGACCTCACGCCGCTCCAGCAGATGAGCGACGCAGTGGTTGCCGAACGCACGCACCTGTTCAAGCCGCAGACGGCGATCCGCTATCACTACCGCGCCGGTTTCGGCGGGCCGGAGGCCGACCGCGGCGGCGATGACGCCGCACCGCAGTATCCTCCCGCCGGCGCGATGATCGACTACTGGCTCGCGTCTGCGGGCACGCCGGTCACGATCGACATCCTCGACGGAAAGGGCGCCGTCATCCGCCGCTTCTCCAGCGACAGCACGCGTGACACGACGTCGGCGAGTGCGGGGACGCCGCGACTTCCCTCGCGCGCCGGACTCAATCGCATCACGTGGGACATGAACTACCCCGGTCCGTGGAGCGCCGGTGGCGGTGGCCGCCGCGGCGGGAGCGGTCCGATGGCCGCGCCCGGCCGCTACACGGTGCGCCTCACCTCCAACGGCCGGAGCTCCACGCAGCCGCTGGAGCTGGTGGCCGACCCGCGCGTGCTCAAGGATGGAATCACCCAGGCGATCCTCGAGGACCAGCTCGCGTTCAACCTGAAGCTGCGCGACCTGGTGAGCGACGCAAACCGACTGGGCGAGCAGCTGCGCGAGCTGCGCCGTGCCGCGGGGGACAATCCCTCACCCGCCCTGCAACAGGCGGAGGAGGAGTTCCTCACGCCCCCTGTCCGCTACAGCAAGCCCGGCCTCCAGGCGCACATCACCTATCTCTACGGCATGACCACCGGCGCCGACCAGCGCGTGGGCCGCGACGCGCGCGTGCGCTATGCGGAGCTGCGCCGCAGGCTGGATGCGCTTCGTGCGACGGTGGGTGGGATCCGATGAAACACAACTGAAGTACGTCGTATCTCGTACTTCGTAGCAGGACCCAGGGGCTGGCCATTCCAATGAATGGCTGGCCCTTGCTGCTTATCGCCAGCCCGAACAGCGAGGGGAGCGGAAGAGGCCGGAGCACTGCCTGAAACGGCAGGATCTGTCCCGCGCATCGTCTGAACTCCGCGCACCGAGAGTAAGCGTCTACATCACCTAGGGTTCCTGAATGGAGTGGAACGACCTCGGGACGCTTTACGGTGCATGGAGCCTTCTACGCCGAGGAGAGAATCCTGCCGTTTCAGCTTCAATCCGGCCTTTTCCGCTCCTCTCGCTTTTCTGAATGGCGAGCCAACGCCAACAAAAAAACCGGCCGCCTCTCGGCGGCCGGTTTCGCAAGTCGATCGGGGAAGAGTCGTTGGTTATCTCGTTCCCGCCAACAGCATGGCTGTCGCCACTGCGGCGAGCGTGACGAGTGCTGCGGCGACCGCGATCGCCGTGGCGGGGGTCACCACCATCTCGCGACGCCACCACGGAGTGATGATCTGCGGGGCCTGCATGGGCAGCGCGTTCATGATCTGCGCCTGCAGGTGCGCCGGCGTCTTCAGCCGGCGACGCGCCGCCAGCTCGCCATCCAGCTTCTTCCAGAACTCCACCTCGCGCGACCACTCGCCGCGGCGGACACTGCTCTCCGGCGCCTCGCCGTCCAGCCAGGCGTGCACCGCGTCGGCAATCGTCGCGCTCGGCGGGGTGAGGGGCACTTCACGATCGGCAAGCGGACGTTCGGGCTGCCCATTCTCCCGCTTGCGGCCATCGTTCAGGCCATCGGAATGAAGGTCGTCGAACATCAAGCGTATTTTTCCTCGAGTAAGGCCTGGAGCGCCTCGCGCGCGCGATGGACGCGCATCTTCAGCGCACCGACCGTGGTTCCCAGCAGGTCTGCCATCTCCTCGTAGGAACGCCCCTCGACGTGCTTCATCACGAACGCCTCCCGCAGTGACGCGGGCAGCGAGGCGAGCGCGTTGTCGAGATCACTTCGCAGCTCCGTCCGGTCCAGCTCCTCCTCCGGCGTCGCGAAGCTCGAGGGCTGATCATCCTCGTCGTAGCTGAGATGGGAGCGACGGATGTTCTTCAGCCAATCCTTGCAACCGTTCGCAACGATCCTGAACACCCAGGCGTCGAACCGCCCGCGCACTTCCGCGAGATGCTGGTACGCCTTGATGAAGGAGAGTTGCAGGATGTCCTCTGCGACATCCGGGCTACCGGTCATGCACAGCGCGTGACGATACAGCGGATCACTGTAGCGGGTGATCAGCAGGGTGAATTCGTCGCGGTTGCCCGCGAGCACGCGCTGGATGATGCGTTGATCCGAGTCTTCCTGATCAACGAGCTGTTCGGTCTCTGTCGTCCTCACGACGATAGAGTAACGCGGTTTCCGCGCTTGGGACAGGGTAGCCGTCCCGCCAACTTTCGTCCGGGTCGCCATGCCCCGAGGACGAGCCGTTCACGCCCCCAGTAACAGTGGCGGCTCCCCGCGCACCTCGGCACCTGCGTCCCCCGCTCAATCGGTGAAGGCACCCCAACCCCGTTCGCGCACCAGTCGCGAATGCTCCCCGAGTCGTGGCGGCGCTCGCCGAATGCTCCCCTCCACGCTCGGCGGAAGTCCCGTCAACGCCGAGGCAGCGCTCTCCGCGAGCGCCTCGGGGACCGTGCGTACGATTCCGCACGGAACTCCCGCCGCATCCAGCCGGGCGACCCACTCCGCCGCGGTGCGCCCCTTCAGCGCGCGGGTGATCTCCGTCACCACCCGCTCGCGCGCCGCGATCCGGCCGGCATTCGTGCGCAGCGCCTCGTCCATCGCCAGCGTGTCGAGGCCGAGCGCACGCGCGCACGCGAGCCACTGCGAATCGCTCCCCACGGCGATCACCAGCGCCCGGTCCACCGCCTCGAACAGCTGATACGGAACCAGGTTCGCGTGCGCATTGCCCCATCGCCTGGGTGGTGCGCCGGAGACGAGCGCATTCTGCGCCACGTTCACGAGCGCCGCGCGCGCACTCGCCTCGAGCGACACGTGCACCTGCCGCCCGCGTCCCGTCGCGCCGCGCGACACCAGCGCCGCGAGGATGGCGATGACCGCGTCCTTTCCCGTGATCACGTCCACCAGCGCCACGCCGTGCTTCATCGGCGCGCCCGTCGGCTCGCCGGTGATGGACATCCATCCGCTCTCCGCCTGCACCACGAAGTCGTAGCCCGGCCGCGTGGCGCCGGCGCCGAACCCGCTGATGGTGCACCAGACGAGCTTCGGGTTCCGCGCCATCAGGACCGCGGCGTCCAGCCCGCGCCGCTCGAGCGTCCCCGCGCGGAAGTTCTCCACCACCACGTCGGCGTCGTCGGCCAGCGCCAGGATCAGTTCCACGTCGGCCGGGTCCGCGAAGTCCGCTGTCAGGCTGAGCTTGTTCCGATTGACGCTCAGGAAGTAGGCGCTCTCCCCCCGCGCGTCGAATGGCGGCCCCCACCCGCGGGTGTCGTCCCCGCCCTCGGGCCGCTCCACCTTGAGCACCGAGGCACCGAGGTCGCCCAGCATCATGGTACAGAGCGGTCCCGCCAGCACTCGGCTCAAATCCAGCACTTTTATTCCACTGAGCATTGACTGTCCTTTGTGTGCCTCTCTGCTGGCGCGGAAATCGCTTAGAATCAGCGCGCGCTCGCGCGAAGTCGCCGCGATGTGCGATCCGGCGCCTCGTGCAATGCGTCAGCAAACCTTGCGTAGCTGTCGAAAAATCATATACTTGGCGCCGTCTATCCGGCCTCTTGCGCCTGGGCGGCGAAGTTAGTGCGCCGGCGCACGGCCTTCAATGAATGGGGTGAACCCCGTTCGAGCACCAAAACGGACCGGTCACATGGTGGATAAGGAGCAGACGACCGAAGAGGCACCGGCGACCCCGACCCCGCCAGCGCCGCGTCGCGGGCCGGGACATCGTGGCGCCGACATGCGCGACACGGTCGCCGAAATGGCCGAGCGCGCCCAGCTGATCAGCCAGGAGGCGGGCAGCAAGGTGTCGTCGGCCATGAAGGATGTCATCAGCGCCGCTGCCGGTCTCGCCGGTTTCGCCATCGAGAGTGCGCGCGACCTCGTGCAGTACATGGTCCGCCGCGGACAGATGACCCAGGAAGAGGCCGACAAGCTGATCCGCGAGGCGGAAGAGGC
>CAMLIU010000095.1 GCA_946479995.1 uncultured Gemmatimonadota bacterium
ACTGCGGGAACTCGTTGCCGATCTGGTGGAAGCAGTGCGGGCAGTGCGTGACGATCGTCGTCACGTTGTAGCGGTCGAGCGTCTCGATCGTGTCCTTGGCCAGCATCTGGTAGAGGTACTCGTTGCCCATGCGGCGCGCCGGGTCGCCGTGGCAGTGCTCCTCCTGGCCGAGGATGGCGAAGCTGATGTCGCACGCCTTGAGGATGCGCGCGAAGGCGACGGTGATCTTCTTCGCGCGGTCGTCGAACGAGCCCATGCAGCCGACCCAGAAAAGCACGTCGGGGCGCTGGCCGCGCTCCGCCATCTCGGCCATGGTGAGGATGTCCATCCCCTGCGCCCAGTCGGCGCGGTCGCCGGGCTGGAAGGCCCACGGGGAGCCGTTGCGCTCGAGCGACTCGAACACCGGCTGCAGCTCCTCGGGGAAGCGCGACTCGGTGAGCACGAGGCCGCGGCGCAAGGAGTTGATGATGTCGAGCTGGTCGATGGAAACCGGGCACTCCGTCACGCAGGCGCGGCAGCTCGTGCACGCCCAGAGCTCTTCCTCCGTGATGTAGGTGTCGAGCAGCCGGTGCTCGAGCGCTTCCGTCGGCGTCGAGGCGCCGGCGTCGTGCCCCTCGCCGTGCGCGAGGGCGGGGCGAAGGAAGTCCATGCGGTCGCCGGTGACGACCGGCGCCATCTCCATCAGCCGCTGGCGCGAGTTCACGACGATCTTGCGCGGGCTCAGCGGCTTGCCGGTGATGTTCGCCGGACAGGCCGCGGTGCAGCGGCCACACTCGGTGCACGAGTAGCCGTCGAGCAGGTTCTTCCACGACAGGTGCTCGACGTCCAGCGCCCCGAAGTGGTCGACGTCGGCCTCGAGGTCCATGTTGCGCATCACGCCCTTCTGCCCCGGCCCGCTCGTGTTCGAGAAGTAGACGTTGATGAGCGACGTGATGACGTGGAGGTGCTTCGAGTACGGCAGGTAATTGAGGAACGCGAGGATGAGCAGCGCGTGGGCCCAGAAGAAGATCTCGTAGCGCGTGTACGCCGCGTCCGGCGTCATCATCCCGCCGAAGAGGATGCCGAGCGGGCGCGACACGAGCTTCTCCGGGTCCACGGACTCCGGCCGCGCCGCGCCGAGGAAGGCGGTAGCGAGGATCAGCGTGACCATGAGCCCCATGATCATGCTGAGGATGATCAGCGCGTCGGTGTGCTCCAGGTTGTCCCCTTCCAGCCGGCGCGGATGGAGCACGAGCCGGCGGTAGAGCGCGAAGCTGACGGCGAGAATCACCAGCACCGCGAAGACGTCCTGCGACGCGGCGTACAGCGCGAAGAGGGGCTTCGGCAGGATCAGCTCGTAGCTGAAGCGCGGGAAGACGCCGGCGATGAGGATCTCGACGGTGCCGGCGGTCAGCACCATGAAGCCCCAGAAGATGAACGCGTGCATCGGGCCGGCGACGGGGTCGCGGAAGATCTTCTTCTGCGCGATGCCGATCTCCAGCACGTTCCGGAGGCGCACGAACGGATGATCCGTCCGGTTCTCGGCGACGCCGAGGCGCAGGTAGCGAACGAGCCGCTGGACGTTCAGGGCGAAGAAGCCCAGGGCGAGGACGAGGATGAGGAGAAAGACAGCGCTTCCTGCGGTCATCAGCTGCGCTCCGGTCGGTGGTACGGCGCGCCGGCGGCGCGCGAGCGGAAGCTACCCCCACGCATCACTGCATACAAGAACGCCGGCGGCGGTGTCTTCAGTTCGGCCCGAGGTCGTATTATATTGACAGCAATGGATTTAGCCGCGCCTGGTCGCGCGGCTCGGCGCGGCGGAGCCCGCTGCGCCCGGTCCGTCGCCTGACGACGGGCTCGCCGTGCTCTCCGATCGGCCCGCGTGGCCGGGAGCCGGCGCCCGGCTGCTCACCTGAGCACGCCGTCTGCTCACTCGCTTCCTGGTCCGCGACCGGGACTTCGCGTGCTGGCGATTCACCCCGCACTCCGGAGGGTGCTTGTCCCGACTCCTGCTCGTCTCGAACCGACTCCCGCTGACCGCCGAGCGTCGGCGGGGAAAGCTGATCCTGAAGCCGAGCGCCGGCGGCCTCGCCACCGGCCTGCACTCCGTCCACGACCCCGGAAAGGGACTCTGGTTCGGTTGGTCGGGGCTGTACGACAAGCCGACGGAGTTCGAGCCGGAGACGGACGAGTGGAAGCGACGGGGCTGCGTGCCCGTGCCCCTCACGCGCACCGACGTGCGCGACTACTACGAGGCGTACGGAAACGGCGTGGTATGGCCGCTGTTCCACTCGCTCATCGACCGCATGCCGCTGCGGCCCGGCCCGTGGGCCACCTACGAGAAGGTGAACCAGCGCTTCGCCGACGCGGTGGCGAAGGAGCTGCGCCCCGATGACGTGGTATGGGTGCACGACTATCAGCTCATGCGCGTGCCCGCGTTGCTGCGCGCGCAGGCCCAAGAGGCGCGCATCGGCTTCTTCCTCCACATCCCCTTCCCCTCGGTGGAAATCTTCAGCGCCCTGCCGGGTCGGGAGCGGGTGCTGGAAGGGCTCCTCGGCGCCGACCTCGTGGGCTTCCACACGGCGGGGTACATGCGGAACTTCGCCGCGGCGGTGGAGCGGCTGCTCGGACTGCCGGTGCACAACGACCGGGTGTCGTACGGAGGTCGTGAGGTCCGCCTTGGCGTATTCCCGATGGGCGCCGACGTGGCGCGATATGCGGACCCTGCGCCAAGCAAGTCGCGCACGCCGCGGCCACCGATCGACCGCCGGCTGCTTCTCGGGGTGGACCGGCTGGACTACACGAAGGGAATTCCGCGCCGCCTGCTCGCCTTCGAGCGGCTGCTCGAGACCCAGCCCGACCTGCGCGGCCGCGTGTGCTTCCTCCAGATCGCCGTTCCCTCTCGCACCGACGTGCCGGCGTACAAGCGCTTCCGGCGGCAGATCGACGCGCTGGTGGGACGCATCAACGGTGCGTACGGCACCTCGGCGTGGACGCCGGTGCAGTACGTGGCGCGGCCGGTGTCGCAGGAGCAGCTGGTGAGCCTGTATCGCAGCTGCGACGTGATGGTCGTGACGCCGTTGCGCGACGGGATGAACCTGGTGGCGAAGGAGTTCGTGGCCAGCCGGGTGGACGAGGATGGCGTGCTCGTGCTGAGCGAGTTCGCTGGCGCGGCGGACGAGATGCACGAAGCGCTGCTCGTGAACCCATACGACCTGGACAGCGTGGCGGGCGCGATGCAGGAGGCGCTGCTGATGAGCCCCGACGAGCGGCGGGCCCGCATGCGGTCGATGCGGCGGCGAGCGCTGCACAACGATGCGCCGCACTGGGCGAAGTCCTTCCTGGCGGCGCTCGAGGAGACGGAGGCTTCACATGCAGCGACGCACGAGCGTCGCACGCGCACCCATCTGGATGCGGCCGTGCGCCGGCTCGTGGTACGCGCCGCCTCCACGGCGTCTCATCGCCTGATCTTTCTCGACTACGACGGCACCCTCACCTCGCTGGCGCCGACTCCCGGTCTCGCGGCACCGGACCGTTCGCTCCTCTCCTTGCTGCGGGCGCTGGCCGAGCAGCCCGCAACGTCGGTGCACATCGCCAGTGGCCGCGATCGCAACACGCTCGACACGTGGCTGGGGGGACTTCCCGTGGGGCTGCACGCTGAACACGGGCTCTGGTCACGCATGGCGGCGGGGGGCGAGTGGACGCGCGCCGACGTGCTCCCCGGCCTGCCCAGGCTGACGGACATCATGGCGCTGCTCGAGGAGGCGGTACAGCGCACTCCCGGCTCGCTGATCGAGCGGAAGAGTACGGGAGTAGCCTGGCACTACCGCCAGGCGGAGCCGAAGCTCGCCGCGCATGAGCTCAAGCGCCTCCGCAGCGCGCTCACCCGGCTGCTGGAAGGCGAAGCGGCCGAGGTGCACGCGGGGCACAAGGTGCTCGAGGTGCGGCTGAGCGGCGTGGACAAGGGCACCGCCGTCGCTCCCACCCTGGAGGGGATCCCGATGGGTACGGCGATCATCGCCATCGGCGACGACCGCACCGACGAGCAGCTCTTCTCGGCGCTTCCTCCGGATGCGATGACCATCTACGTGGGCGAGGGGCCGAGTCGCGCACGGCTGCGCCTCAGCTCCGTGGCGGAAGTGCGGCTGCTGCTCACCGAACTCGCCCGCACGACGCCCGGACGGGCGAGCGAGGAGCCGTCCAGCGCCGCAAACGAGACGGCAGCGGGGGCGCCCAACCTGATGCTGGTGGACGCGTGACGCCGCAGGTCCAGTCATGGCTCATCGCGACGGCGACCGTGGTGGGCCTCACGGCGCTGACAAGGCTCGTGCAGATCTTCGCCGTCAATCGCCTCTCGTCGTGGACATCGCGCACCCGCTGGACGACCGACGACCTGGCGCTGGATCTCGTGAGGCGGATCAGTCTTCCCTTCCTCCTCGCGACCTTCGCCAACTTCTCGATCGTTTCACTCACGCTGCCCGCAGGGGCGCGGACGGTCGTCCACTGGCTGTTCATCGCGGCGTGCGTGTACCAGGCGGGGGTGTGGGGGAACGGCGTCGTCTCCTACCTGATCGCGCGTCGTCGCGCCGCCCCGGACTTCGACGGCGGGATGGCGACGACGCTCGGCGCCCTGGGCTTCGGCGTGCGCGTCCTGCTGTGGAGCGCGCTCATCCTGCTCGGCCTGCAGAATGCAGGCGTCAACGTGTCGGCGGCGCTCACGGGGCTCGGCATCGGGGGCGTGGCGGTCGCGCTGGCGGTGCAGAATATCCTGAGCGACATCTTCGCCTCCGTCGCCATCGTGCTCGACCGGCCGTTCGTAATCGGCGACTTCATCATCGTCGGCGACCTGCTCGGCACGGTGGAGCACATCGGGCTCAAGACGACGCGGCTGCGGAGCCTGTACGGCGAGCAGCTCGTGCTCTCCAATGCGCAGCTGCTGCAGAGCAGCATCAAGAACTACAAGCGCATGCAGGAACGGCGCGTGACGTTCGGTTTCGGCGTCACGTACCAGACTCCTCGCAGCACGGTGGCGGCGATTCCCGGCCTGATCCGGTCAGCGATCGAACAGCAGGATGACGTACGCTTCGACCGCGCGCACTTCAAGGAGTTCGGCGACTCCGCGCTCGTCTTCGAGGTCGTGTACTACGTGCTGTCCCCCGACTACAACCGCTACATGGACATCCAGCAGGCGATCAACCTGGAGCTCATGGAGCAGTTCGAGCGCGAGGAGATCGAGTTCGCACACCCGATCCGGACGTTGCGCCTGCCGGACCTGAAGGATGCGGGGCTGCAGCTGACTGGATCGCGCTGACGGCGGGCCGGCGCGTGCCTCGAGGAGGCACGCGCCGGTCGCCGATCAATGTCCCTTTCGCGCTTCCTTCACCGCCGCCGTGAGCGCCGGCACGATCTCCGCCGCATCGCCCACGATCCCGTAGTCGGCCACCTTGAAGATCGGCGCCTCCTTGTCCTTGTTGATGGCGACGATCGTGCGGCTCGTGCGCATGCCGGCGAGGTGCTGGATGGCGCCACTGATACCGACGGCCACGTAGAGCTGCGGGCTCACCTGCCGACCGGTCTGGCCGATCTGGTCGCTGTGCGGCCGCCAGCCGTCGTCGGTCACGGCGCGCGTGGCGCCGACCGCGGCGTTGCCGAAGGCGTCGGCGAGATCTTCGACGAGCTTGAAGTTCTCCTTCGCCTTGAGCCCCCGGCCACCCGAGATGATGATCGGTGCCTCGCCGAGGTCCGGGCGGCCCTTCGCGCCCTCCTTCACCTCGGTCACCGTCACGGTCGGTCCGGAGGCCGGCGTGGCCCGCACCGTCTCGACGCGCGCCGCCTTCGGCGATTCCGCGGCCGTGAACGCGCTCGGCCGCACGCTGATCACCACCGGCGAGCCGGTGATGGTGAGCGACGTGATCACCTTGTTGGCATAGGCCGGATGCTTCACGGTGATGCTGTCGCCGCTGACGGTGAAATCGGTGACGTCGCTCGCGATGGGGGCATCGAGCCGAGCCGCCACGCGCGGGCCGAGGTCGCGCCCCTGCGCCGAGAAGCCGAGCACCACGGCACGATAGCCGCCCGCCTTCGCACGATCGGCGAGCGTGGCGGCGAGCGACTCGCGCGCGAACCGCGCGAATTCCGCGCTCTCGACGGCGTACACCGCGTCGGCGCCGTACTTGCCGAGCTGCTCGGCCTTGCCGGCGATGCCGGGCTCGCCGGCGAGGAGCACGTGCAACTCGCCGCCGCCCGTGGCGTCGGCCAGCTTCCGCGCCGCCGTCACCGCCTCGAAGGCGACCTTGCGCAGCTCACCGCCGCGCGTCTCCGCGAATGCAAGAACGTTTGCCATCAGAGCACCTTCGCTTCGGTCTGGAGGAGTCGCACGAGCTCAGGGACGGCCGCCGCGCCTTCGCCGATGATGCGGCCGGCTGGACGTTCGGGCGGCAGCTCCGCCTTCGCCACGGTGACGCGCACCGGGCCGAGCTGCGCAGGCTTGCTCTCGAGGGGCTTCTTCTTCGCCGCCATGATCCCCTTGAGCGA
>CAMLIU010000096.1 GCA_946479995.1 uncultured Gemmatimonadota bacterium
GATGCGCTCGTCCGTGCGCTGCGCGCGGGCGGGCTGCCTGACTCGAATATCCGGTATCTGATCGCGCCGGGTGCCGTGCACAACGAAAGTGCGTGGTCCCGGCGCTTCGGTCCCGCGGTGCAGTGGCTTTACCCCTGACAGTCCCCTCAGCCCAGGAGCCATGATGTTGCGGACAGTGATCCATGGCGCGATCGCGGCGGTTTTGGCGAGCGTGCCCGCTCTCGCCCAGACCGGAACCATCGCGGGACGCGTCCTCACGGCGGACGATGCCCAGCCGATTCCCGGCGCGCAGATCCTCGTCATCGGCACGAACGCCGGCGCCATCACGCGAGAGGACGGGCGCTACTCGCTGACCGTGCGACCCGGCCGCTACACGGTCCGAGCCCTGCGGATCGGCTTCGGCGCGGATACCGTGAGGAACGTGGTCGTGACGGCGGGCGAGACGGCGACGGCGGACTTCCGCCTTCGTCCCGCGGCCACCGCGCTCTCGGGCATCGTCGTCGTCGGTTACGGCACGCAGGAAGCCAAGGACGTCACCGGCTCGGTGGCGACCGTGGGCACCGAGGAGTTCAACACCGGACGCGTGGTGAGCCCGGAGGGGCTGATCCGCGGCAAGGTGGCGGGCGTACAGGTGGCCGACAACAACGAGCCGGGCGGCGGAATCGCCGTCCGCGTGCGCGGCGGCACCTCGGTGAACGCGAGCAACGAGCCGCTGTACGTGATCGACGGCGTGCCCATCGACGTGGGTGGCGGCTCCACGGTGAGCGGGCGCAACGGGCTGAACTTCCTGAACCCGAACGACATCGAGACGGTCACGGTGCTCAAGGATGCGTCGGCAACCGCCATCTACGGCAACCGCGGCGCGAACGGCGTGGTGATCATCACCACCAAGTCGGGGGCCTCGCAGCCGCAGGTGATGTACACGGGAACGGTGTCCGGCTCGCGCGTGGTGGGTGGACCGGAGATGCTGTCGGCGGACCAGTACCGAGCCGCCGTCACGCAGTACGCGCCGACGAACGTGTCGTCGCTGGGCTCGGCGAACACGGACTGGCTCGGCGCCATCGAGCAGAATGCGGGTGGCCAGGAGCACAACCTGGACTTCGCCGGCAAGCGCGACGCGGCGCTCTACCGCCTCGGGCTCGGCTACCTCGACCAGGAAGGGGTGCTGATCGGGACGCGCACGCGGCGCGCATCGGCGTCGCTCAACTACTCGGACCTCCTGCTCAGCGACCGACTTGCGCTGCGCACGCACCTGCGGGGCTCGCGCTCGGTGGACGACTTCACGCCGAACGCCGTGCTGGGTGAAGCGGTGGCGTTCGCGCCGACGCAGCCGATCTATACGTCGACGGGTGAGTACTACCAGTACCGGGATCCCACCACCGGCAACCTGATCGGCCTCGCGCCGAACAACCCGATCGAGGACCTGAAGTACCTGCAGGACCAGGGCATCATCCTCCGCAGCATCGGCAGCGTGGAAGGCGAGTACCGCCTTCCGTGGGTGGAGGGGCTCAGCGTGACCGCTCGCGGCAGCTTCGACAGCAACCGCGCGGACCGCAACACCTTCACGCCGAGCACCGTCGCGTCACAGCTCAAGGGCGACCCGACGCTGGCCGGGAACCTCTCGCGCGCCAACCACAGCGAGCTGCACACGGTCGCCGACGCGTTCGCCACCTACCGGCACGACCTCACGATGCTCGACCGGGGGAGCGTCGACCTCACGGTGGGCGTGTCGGCCGAGAACTTCAACGGGTCGTACAACGGCTATGCGGCACGCGGGCTGTCGACGAACCTGCTCGGCTACAACGGCGTGCCGACGTTCAAGGAAGCCAGCCCCGGGGTGAGCGTCCAGGAGCACCGCCTGCGGTCGCAGTTCGCGCGCGGCAACCTTTCGCTGAAGGACCGCTACCTGTTCACGGCCACGGTCCGTCGCGACGGGTCTTCGCGGTTCGGTCCCGACAATCAGTGGGGCGTGTTCCCCTCGGCAGCCTTCGCGTGGCGGCTGAGCGAGGAACCGATGCTGAAGGATCGACTGCCGGTGTCGGACCTCAAGCTCCGCGTGTCGTGGGGCAAGAACGGCAACGAGTCCATCGGGTGCAACTACTGCGCGTACGGCAGCTACGAAGTGGGCGGGCCGCAGGCGCAGGCGCAGCTGGGCCCCGACTTCGTCACCACCATCCGCCCGATCGCCTTCGACCCGAACCTGCACTGGGAAACGACGACGTCCACCGACGTGGGCATCGACTTCGGCTTCCTGCGGAACCGGTTCAGCGTCAGCATCGATGGGTACACGAAGACGACGGACGACCTGCTGTTCGCCGTGCCGACGGCGGCAGGAACCGCGCTCTCGAACAGCGTGCTCACCAACATCGGTAGCGTCCGCAACCGCGGCGTCGAGTTCATGCTCGATGGAAAGCTCATCGACGGCGGCCGCCGGGGCTTCACCTGGCTGGCCAACTTCAACGCCTCCCACAACAGCAACGAGCTGCTCACCCTGGGCCGCCCGGGACTCACGAGCATCGCCACCGGCGGCATCGCCGGCGGCGTGGGCACCAACATCCAGGTGCTGCAGCCGGGCCAGCCGGTGAACTCGTTCTACGTCTACCGGCACCGCGAGGCGAACGGCAAGGTGGTCGTCAGTGGACCGGATACGGCCATGTACGTGGACGTGAACAAGGACAACATCATCAACACGTCCGACCTCCGTCCCTTCCACAGCCCGGCGCCGAAGTGGATCATCGGCCACACGTCGAACTTCAGCTGGAGGAACTTCGACGCGAGCACCACGCTGCGGGCGTACCTCGGTAACTACGTCTACAACAACGTGGCGTCGAACCTCGGCAATTACAGCGTGCTCACGTCGCCCTATGCACCGGTGAACCTGAGCGCGTCGGTGCTGCAGTACGGCTTCACGCGGCCGCAGTACCTCTCCGACCTCTACGTGGAAGACGCGTCGTTCCTGCGGATGGACAACCTGACGGTAGGCTACACCTTCGACCACCTGGGACAGGTGCGGAACCCGCGCGTGTTCGGCACCGTTCAGAACGTGTTCACGACGACCAGCTACTCGGGCGTGGATCCCACGGCCAACATCAACGGCATCGACAACAACGTCTATCCCCGCTCGCGCACCTTCGTGGGCGGCGTGACGATCGGCTTCTGAGAGGAGACCACATGCGGATCATGTCGACACGCTGGCTGGCGGTGGGGAGCGCGGCACTGTGCCTCGCCCTGCCGGCCTGCAACAACGACCTCACGGTCGCGCCGCAGAGCAACATCACGACCGGCAACATCTTCAGCGATACCACCTCGTACCGGGCGTTCCTCGCCAAGCTGTATGCCGGCCTCGCCGTCACGGGGCAGAGCGGCCCGGACGGCAAGCCGGACATCAGTGGCATCGACGAGGGGTTCTCGCAGTACGTGCGCGGCTACTGGCAGCTGCAGGAGCTTCCGACGGACGAAGCGATCATCGGGTGGGGCGACACTGGCCTCCCCGAGCTGAACACGCAGACATGGTCGGCGGCCAACCCGTTCACGACCGCCATGTACGCGCGCATCTTCTACCAGGTCGCGCTGGCCAACGAGTTCCTGCGCCAGACGTCGGATGCGCAGCTCTCCGCCCGCGGCACGCCGGCGGCGCTCGTCACGGAGGTGCAGGGATACCGCGCCGAGGCGCGCTTCCTCCGCGCGCTCAGCTACTATCACGCGCTCGACCTCTTCGGCAACGTGCCGATCGTGGACGAGAACTTCGACATCAGCAAGCTGCCGGTGCAGGCGGCGCGTGGCGACGTCTTCACATTCGTGGAGAAGGAGCTGAAGGAGGCTCGCGCCGGGCTGCCTCCGCGCAGCACGGGCAGCTACTACGGCCGCGCGAGCCAGCAGGCGGTGGACATGACGCTCGCGCACCTGTACCTGAATGCCAAGGTGTGGACCGGCACCGACCGCAGCGCCGATGCGCTCGCCGCCGCGTCGGCCGCGATTGCCGCTGGCGGTACGCTCGATACGAGCATCCCGCACCTCTTCCAGGCGGACAACAACACGTCGCCCGAGATCCTTTTCTCGATTCCCTTCGACGGGAACCACACGCGCACGTGGGGTGGGATGACCTACCTCATCCACGCTTCGGTAGGTGACAACATGGACGCGGCAGCGTCGGGGATCGACGGAGGCTGGTATGGATTGCGGCTGCGGCCAAGTGCCGTGGAGCGCTATGCGGGTGGCGCGGCCAGCACCGACCTGCGTGCGCAGTTCATCCGTACCGCTGGCCGCACGGAGGACATCGCGAACGTGGGGTCGAGCAACAACGGCTATGCCCTCGCCAAGTTCCGCAACGTGAAAACGGGTGGCGGAGCGGGCTCCAACCTCACCTTCCCGGACACCGACTACCCGGTGTATCGCCTCGCCGACGCCTACCTGATCTACGCCGAGGCGTTCCTGCGCGGCGGCGGCGGATCGCAGGCCACGGCACTCGGATACGTGAACGCGCTGCGCACGCGCGCCAACGCGTCGCCCATCGCCGCCGCGGAGCTCACCCTCCCGTTCATCCTCGACGAGCGTGGCCGCGAGCTGCTCTGGGAGGGGATGCGCCGGCAGGACCTCATCCGCTACGGCCAGTTCTCCACCGCCGGCATCTGGCAATGGAAGGGCGGCACCCACGACGGGCAGGTCACGTCGGCCATCCACGACCTGTACCCCATCCCGGCCAACGAACTGTCGGCGAACCCGACGCTCAAGCAGAACCCGGGCTACTAGCCCGCCGCGGCGGGCAGCGAGACCTCTCGCTGTCCGCCGTTCGTTGCACAACGGGCCGGCACACGACGCATCCGTCGACGTCGTGTGCCGGTCTCCCCTCTTCTCTCCGGGCCGATGACGCGTTCGACGATGCGGTTCGCTGCACCACGCCGTCTCGTCACGCTGTGCGCGGGCGTGCCGCTTGCCATTGCGTGCGGCGGCGGCAAGTCGCTCCCTGACGCAGTCACCACGCAGCCGCTGCCCATCGAGCGTCCGTCACTGCCGGAAGCGTACCGCCCCACGGGTCGCGCTGCCGCGGGGGATGTGGCAGTTCATCTCTTCGACTGGCGCTGGACGGACATCGCCAACGAGTGCGAGACGATCCTCGGTCCCGCCGGCGTGCAGGCGGTGCAGGTGTCGCCGCCGAACGAGCACAGCATCACGCCGAGCCACGACTGGAGCGAGCGCTACCAGCCCGTGAGCTACAGCGTGGAGAGGAGCCGCTCGGGAACCGGTGATGAATTCCGCAGCATGGTGGCGCGCTGCAAGGCAAAGGGCGTCGGCATCATCGTGGATGCGGTGATCAACCACATGACCAGCTCGCCCAGCCCCGGCACGGGGAGCAACGGCACGACCTACACGAAGTACGAGTATCCGGGGCTGTACACTGTCACCGACTTCCACACCCCCTGCCAGGTCAGCACCTACACGAGCGCAGCGAACGTGCAGGACTGCGAGCTGTTCGGGCTCCCCGACCTCAACACCGGCTCGCCGAGCGTGCGACAGAAGATCGCCGCGTATCTCATCGCTCTCGCGCGCATGGACGTGATGGGCTTCCGCATCGATGCGGCGAAGCACATCCAGCAGGTGGAGCTCGACAGCATCCTCGCCATCGTCAACCGCACCCTCGTCGGGGAAGGGCGGCCGGTTCCGTACGTCTATCTCGAGGTCTCGGCCGGCTTCGGCGAGGCGCTCTCGCCGCGCGACTACTTCGGCGAGGGCTACGACAGCGGGGGCGCGGCGGACGTCACGGAGTTCACCTTCACCGGGGTGGGCGACAAGTTCCGCAACGTCGGCGGACAGGTGCTCGCCGACCTGAACCCGAACGGCCCGCCGGGCCACCAGTTCTCTCCCGGCGCCTGGGGAATGATGCCGTCGGACAAGGCGCTCGTGTTCCTGGAGAACCACGACACCCAGCACAGCTGTGGACTGAGCTACCGGAACGGGCAGGTGTTCCGGCTGGCCAACGTGTGGATGCTCGCCCAGCCGTACGGATATCCACTCATCCTCTCCAGCTTCGCCTTCGATTGCCCCGGCGGCAACTCGATGGGGCCTCCCTCCGATGCGAACGGCTGGACGACCCCGGTGTCGTGTGCGGCGAGCCTGGAGACGGCGACGGTGGGGCAGTGGGTCTGCGAGCACCGCGATCCGTACATCCTCAACATGATCGGATTCCGGCGCGTGGTAGCCGGCACCGACGTGAATCACTGGTGGGACGACGGCGCCAATGCGATCGCCTTCTCGCGTGGCGCGCTCGGCTTCGTGGCCATCAACAACGGGAGCGTTGCCCTGTCGCGTAGCATCGCTACCGGCCTCCCCGCCGGCACGTACTGTGACCGCATCGCGGGCGGACGATCCGGCACGGCCTGCGCCGGCACGGCCATCACGATCGCCGCCGACGGGAGCGTCGCACTCACCCTCGCGGCGCGATCGGCGATCGCCGTGGACGTCACCACGAAGCTGTAGGCGCC
>CAMLIU010000097.1 GCA_946479995.1 uncultured Gemmatimonadota bacterium
CGGCTGCGCGAGCAGGTGCCCGACGTGCCGGTGATCATGATGAGCGGCAAGGCCGGGCTCAGCGACGCCGTGAAGGCGACGAAGCTGGGCGCGTTCAACTTCCTGGAGAAGCCGCTCACGCCGGAAGGCGTGCTGCTCGCGCTCGCGTCGGCGCTCGAGCTGCGCCGCGTGCGGCGCGAGGCGCGCGCGCTCCGCGAGGACCTGGGACTGGCGGGCGAGATGATCGGCGCCAGCCTGGCGATGGATCGCGTGCGCGAGATGATCGCGCGCGTGGCGCCCACGGACGCGCGGGTGCTGATCACGGGCGAGTCGGGCACGGGCAAGGAGCTCGTGGCATCGGCGATCCACTTCGGCAGCGCGCGCAAGGACCGGCCGTTCGTGCGCGTGAACTGTGCGGCGATACCGCGCGACCTCGTGGAGAGCGAGATGTTCGGCCACGAGAAGGGCTCGTTCACCGGGGCAACGGAGCGCCGCATCGGGCGCTTCGAGCTGGCGCACACGGGAACGCTCTTCCTGGACGAGGTGGGCGACCTCGGGCTGGAAGCGCAGGCCAAGCTGCTGCGCGCGATCGAAGCGCGCGAGATCGAGCGCGTGGGCGGGGGCAAGCCGATCCGTGTCGACGTCCGCATCGTGAGCGCGACGAACCGCGACCTCGCGCGCGCCGTTGCCGAGGGGACGTTCCGCGAAGACCTGCTCTTCCGCCTGAACGTGATCCCGCTGCCGGTGCCGCCGCTGCGCGAGCGCCCGGACGACATTCCCGCGCTGGTGCAGCACTTCTCCCGGCTCCACCAGGCGCGGACGGGACGACGACCGCCGCAGTGGACGGCGGGCGCGCTGTCGCTCCTGGCGCGCTACCGGTGGCCGGGGAACGTGCGCGAGCTGGCGAACATCGTGGAGCGGCTGGCGATCCTGCACGCCGGCGCGGAAGTGAGTGAACGCGACGTGCGGGCAGTGCTGCCGATCGACGAGGCGCGACCGGCGGCCGCTTCCCTGCCCGACCCCGCGCAGCTGGACGGCTCACTGAGCGACACGCTGGACGGCCACGAGCGGATGCTGATCGTGCGCGCGCTGTCGGCAGCGGGAGGCAACGTGACGGACGCGGCGCGGCGGCTGCGCACCGACCGGGCGAACCTGTACCGGCGCATGCGGCGACTGGGGATCCCGGTGGGAGACGAATGATGTCACGAGCCGGACGGTTCACGCGGGCGGCGCTGCACATGGCCATCCTGGGCACCATCGGCGCGGCGGCGCCATGCCGCGCGGCGGCGCAGCAGGACACGGTGGCGTCGAACCAGCTGCCGCCCGACGTGGCGCGCGAGATCGTCGCCCTGTACAACGCGACGACGGCACTGCGCGTGGCGGACGAGGTGGAGATCCCCGCTGACAGCGTGGTGCGCGGCGACGTGGCGGTGCTGGATGGGCCGGTGATCGTGGCGGGACGGATCACGGGGCGGCTGCTGGCGATCAACGCCGACGTGCTGCTGCGAAAGGGCGCGCGCATCGACGGCGACCTGCTGGTGGTCGGGGGTGAAGTGGAAGGGAGCGAGGGCGCGACCATCGGCGGTGAGCTGCGTGTCTACCATCCGCCGCTGCGCTACACGCGCGAGGGGGACCAGCTCGTCGCGGTCGCCGAGGGTTCACGCCTGGGTGAGCAGTGGTGGCGTCGGTTCGAGCTGGGCGGGAAGCCGAACTCGAACCGGCTCGAGATCGCGTCCGCGGGTGCGTACAACCGGACGGAAGGACTGCCCGTGAAGGTCGGCCCGTCGCTGTACCGTGATCAGGGATGGGGATACCTGCGCCTCGACGCCGATGCGATCGTGCGCACGGGAAGCAGCTTCTCGTCTGCCACCGCGGATGTTGGGCACCTGGTGCGTGGCGAGGTGCGGATCGGCCGTCGCTTCGGCGCGACGGTGGCGGGCGAGCTCTACGACGTGGCAAGCGGTGTAGAGGAGTGGCACCTGAGCGACATGGAGGCCGGGCTCGCCGCCTTCGTCTTCCGGCGCGACTACCGCGACTACTACGAACGACACGGGGGACGGATCCAGGCCGCACTGCGCGCGACGGAGAGCGCCGACCTCACGCTCTCGTACGGTGACGAGCGCTGGAGCGCGCGTCCGACGCGCAACCCGCCGACGGTGTTCAACGGGGAGAAATCGTGGCGCGCCAACCCCGTGCTGGACGCGGGGCGATTTCACCGGCTGGAGGCGCGGCTGCGCATCGATACGCGCAACGACACGTTCAACCCCTGGGCGGGGTGGTACGTGCTGGCGGAGTACGAGCGCAGCATCGGCGCCATCACCGAGGCCGGGCCGACGTCACCGGGCGTTCGCGTGCTGCCGCAGGGCGATACGCGATACCAGCGTGGGTTTCTCGACATCCGGCGCTACAACCGGCTCGCGCCGGACGCCGCGCTCAACGTGCGCGGGGTGCTCGGTGGGTGGCTGGGAGGCTCGCCGCTGCCGCTGGAGCGGCGGCTCTCGATCGACGGACCGGGAACGGTGCCTGGTTTCGATTTTCGCGCTGGTGCGCCGCCCGACGTGGGCACGTGCAGCACGGAGGACGCGGCGCCGGGCCGGCCCGCGCAGTGCGAGCGCGTGGCGCTGGCGCAGCTCGAGTACCGGAAGGACCTGCGGGTGTCGGTGGGCAACGGCCAGGGTGGCGCAAGCCGCATGCGCTTCCGCGCCGACGGCGCGTGGCTCTTCTTCGCCGACGCGGGGCGCGGATGGCTGGTGAACGCGCCTGGGCATCCGCTCGACATCGGACGGCAGGCGCTCCCTCCGCTCTCGTCGTACCGCACGGACATCGGCGGAGGGGTGGATTTCACCTACTTCGGGCTGTACGTGGCGAAGGCGCTCTCGGCACCGAAGGAGCCGATGAACGTGTTCATCCGCCTCCGGCACCGCTTCTAGGTCGTGCACCGCGCCGCTCGACTCACCCTTGGCGCGCTCGCGCTGGTGCTCACCGGCGCGGCACCGCTGAGTGCGCAGCGGCGAGTGACGCTGGGGATCACGCCGCCGCCGAGCGCCACGAGCGGCCCGGTGGTGACGTCGGCGAACCTGTTCGCCGACCCGGACATGCGCGACCTCGTGCGAAGCGGCTTCCCCGCGTCGCTGCGCTTCCGGCTGGAGCTGTGGCGCGTGGGCGGCTTGTTCAACGACCTGGAGGGACAGGAGGAGTGGGAGCTGATCATCCAGTACGATCCATCCGCGCAGCGGTACCGCGTGGTGCGGCGCCAGGGTGGTCGGGTGGAGGATGAGGGCAGCTTCGCGACGCTGGCGACGGCGCAGGCGGTGCTGGAGCGCCCACTGCGCGCGCAGCTGATGCCCGACCGCGCTGGTGCGCGCTACTACTACAGCATCACGCTCGACATCGAGGCGCTCTCGGTGAGCGACATGGACCAGCTGGAGCGCTGGCTGCGCGGCGCGCGGTCGGGGGGGACGGCGGCGTCGGCGCTGGGGAGCGGCGTGAGGACGCTGATGCTGCGGATGCTGGGCGGCGAGCGCCAGCACTACACGGGGCGCAGCGCGACGTTCAGGGCGCCGGGGTGAGGGAGAAGGCGGGAAGGTGAGAAGGCGGGAAGGTGAGAAGGTGAAAACCGCCTTCCGTATTCCCGCCTTCCGGTATTCCCGCCTTCCGGCGTCCGTCAGTCCGCCGCAGCGCCGGAGTGATCGTCGTGGCGGTGCGGATGGGCGCGGTGCTCCAGGGCCTCGAGCTGCTGGAGGATCGCGTCGCCGTAGAAGGTGCGGATGTAGCGCGCCTGCGTCTGGGTGAGGCGGCGCACGGCCCACGACAGGTGCACGAAGTGCGGCTCGACCGGCTGGGTGAGCGGGTGCATCCCGATCTCCTGCGGCAGCCGGTTGCCCTTGCGCGTGTTGCAGGGCGAGCAGGCGGTGACGACGTTGGTCCAGTCGTTCGTGCCGCCGCGCGAGATGGGAATCACGTGGTCGCGCGTGAGCGACTCGCGGGGACGCAGCTCGACCGCGGGCCGGCCGCAGTACTGGCAGCGGTAGTGGTCGCGCGCGAAGAGGAAGGTGTTCGTCACCTGCCGGCGGAATCGGCGCGGCACGTGGATGAACTTGGTGAGGCGGATGACGGCCGGCCGCGGCATGACCAGCCGCTCCGAGCGCACGACACGATCCTGTTCGGCCTCGACGATCTCGGCCTTGCCGTCGATGACGAGCCGCAGCGCCCGACGCATGGGAACCATGGTCAGGGGCTCGAACGACGCGTTCAGGGCAAGGCAACCGAGAATCACATACGCCTCCTCACACCGCTACACTGAAGCTATGGGCGGGTGGCACGCTCAACAAGAGATCGTATCGCCTTCATTGCGACTGTGCGAGCGGGCCGGAGGTCACACCGGTCGCGCCGGGCGCGATGATCGCTGATCGTAGAACCCGGTGCGGGAGCCGTGGCGCTCCGGATCGTAGAGGTCCGCGTCGCGCACGCCGACGTGCCGCGCCAGGGCGAGCGGACGGGTGACGTCGGCGACCTGCTCGCGGGTGTGGCCGTCGGAACCGAGCGAGAAACGGATCCCCGCGTCGTGTGCGCGTCGCACGAGGCGCTCGTGCACCGGATAGCGATTGGAGAGCTCGAAGGTGATGCCTGCCACTGCGAGCGCGCGCACGGCGCGTTCCTCGAGCTCCTCCGTCCATCGTTCCTCGAGGGGCACGTGGTGGATCGCCGGTGGCGCGATGGCAGGATGCGCGACGATGTCCACCGGCATCTCGGCGGCGAGACGTTCGAGTGATGCGACGTGCGCTTCCATGTACGCCGCAGGGGTGAGGCCGGACGGCAGCTGTGGCGTGAAGGCGCGGACGTAGCTGCCATCGGGCAGCTGCACAGCGTGCAGCGAGCCCAGGCGGTGCGTGAAGCGCTGGACCGTCTCCGCGGGCAGATCCCGCCAGAGCGAGTCGTGCCAGCAGAACTCGCCGCCACGAAGCACGGGATAACGCTCGACGTCGTCGAGGTAGTCGCTCACCGCCCCGAGCGAGCGCACGCCCTTGGCGACGGCGCGCGACATGTGATCCGACACCGAGGGTCGGACGCCGAGCGACGCCGCACGATCGACGAGCTCGGCAACGGTCAACCTGCCATCGGAGTGCCTCGTGTGCGCGTGGCAGTCGGTGGGGCACCACTCCTTCATGGACGCGACGGAATCCCGAACGGGTTCGCGTTTGGCGTCACCGAGCTGCTGTCGTGCGCGGGAGCCGTTCCCGGCCGCACGGGCTGGCCGGAGTCGCGCCTGGCCCGCGCGCTGTCGCGCGACGGGATGCGGAACACGTCGCGCGGCGGCGGACGCGAGGGATCACGCGGCGCCGCGCTCGTGTCACGCGTGGGCCGCGCAGGAAGCACTCGCGCGCGCGGCGACATCGTGTCGGCCGGCGTGGAGAGGCGGGGGATCGGCGCCGGAGAGGTACCGGGCTGCGGTCTCGCTCCGGACGGCGGCGTGCCGTACGACGGCGTCGGATATGGCGTGGGATAGGTGGACGACGGATACGGCTGGCCGGTGAGGCTGTCGTAGCCCGTGCCGGGGAGGCCGTACCCCGGCATGCACTGCTGCACCGGATCGGTGCCGATGATGAAGTACTCCGTCACGGAGCCCGAACATCCGGGACCGGCGAGCAGCCCCGTGGCGGGGTCGATCTCGCGCACCACGATGCCCTCCGGGCGGGGCCAATCGGGGGGCGCCGGCTTCCGGCGATAGACCTCATTCATGAACGCCGTCCATGCCGGCGCGGCGATGTGGCCGCCCTGCGCGTTGCCCTTGATGGTCTGCGGCTTGTCGAAGCCCACCCAGAGGCCGGCGACGAGGTCCGAGGTGTAGCCGATGAACCAGGCGTCGGTGCCGTCGTTGGTCGTGCCGGTCTTGCCGCCCGCGGGCAGGTGGAACTGCGAGCCGACGGAGCCCGCCGCGGTGCCGCGCTGGATGACGTCCTTCATCATGCTGACCATGAGCCACGCCTCCTCCGGCGACAGCACGGGAGCACGCACCGGAGTGGGCTCCCAGAGCACGTCGCCCCGCGAGTTCTCGACGCGCACGATGCCGGTGGCCGTGGCACGGGTACCGAGGGTGGCGAAGGCCGAGTAGGCGGCGATCATCTCGACGGGATAGACGTCCGCGGCACCGATGGCGATGGAGGGATACGGCGGGATCGGCGTCGTGATGCCGAACTTCCGCGCCATGTCGATGATGCTCTGCGGGCCCAGCTCGAGGCCGAGCTTGATGGCGACGATGTTGCGCGACTGGTAGAGGCCGCGGCGCATCGGCATCGGACCCTCGAAGGTGCCTTCGTAGTTCTGCGGAGTCCACACGCCGCCGCCCGACTGCGGGATGGAAATCGGCGAGTCGTCCACGATATAGGAAGGCGGCCGGCCGTTCTGGATGGCGTCGGCGTAGACGATGGGCTTGAAGGTGGAGCCGGGCTGTCGCAGCGCCTGGGT
>CAMLIU010000098.1 GCA_946479995.1 uncultured Gemmatimonadota bacterium
ACGCGGATGTCGCGCTCGGAGTAGGGCGCGCCTTCCACGAGCTGGCCGAACTCGTTGCGATAGCGCTTGGGGGGACGCACGTGGCCGCGTCCTTCCATGATCAGCAGCTTCGCCGGCTCCGACTTGTCCAGGCGGTACCGGTGCATGATCCCGCGGTGGATGACGAGGTAATCACCCTCGCCGAACGGCAGGTCGCCGTACTGCGTCTCGAGATTCCCCTTCCCCTTGGCGACGTACACCACTTCGTCCGCCTGGGCGTTGCGGTAGAAGTGCTCGTCGTCCTGGTCGGGCTCCACGTACAGCATCGCCACGTCGTCGTTGAACAGGAGCGGCGTGCGATCCATGGTGGGGCTTCCGCCCTTCCTCGCCTGCGCGGTGCGGAAGTGGCGATGGCGCAGGGTGCTGTCCTGGTCCGACTCGTACTTCACTTCCTTCAGCCGCTTCACCGACTTCACGGTGGTGGGCGGATGAACGTGATAGAGCAGCGCCGACGTCCCGGTGAAGCCTTCGTGGCCGACGAGCTGCTCGGCGTACAGCCCGCCATCGGGCTTCCGGAAGGCGATGTGACGCTTCCGCGGAATCTTGCCCAGGGTATGGTAGTATGGCATCAGATGCTCACTGAGCTGGCTCTATCGATTGTTCGAAAAGCGGGGAGAGGAAACTGCTGAAGAACCCTGAAAACTGCAGGATCTGCCTCTCGCGATCCTGACTCATCTCGCCGAGGCTCGCGTCCTCACCCTTACAGGTTCTGAATTGATTGGAACGCCCTCGGGACTCCTGGTAGCGCATGGAAGCATCCTGAGCGAGGAGAGCATCCTGCCGTTTCAGGTCTTTCCGCCGTGTCCTCTCCCGCTGTTCTGATCCCGCGAAAATCAGAGATTCCCTCTCAATTCCTGCTCGCGCTCGATCGCCTCGAACAGGGCCTTGAAGTTGCCCGCGCCGAAGCTCTTGGCGCCCTTGCGCTGGATGATCTCGTAGAAGACGGTGGGGCGGTCCTCGACCGGCTTGGTGAAGATCTGCAGCAGGTAGCCGTCGGGGTCGCGGTCGATGAGGATGCCGAGCTTCGCCAGCTTCTCCACCGGCTCGTCGATCTTCCCGACGCGCTTCTGGAGGTCGTCGTAGTACGTGGTAGGCACGGAGAGGAACTGCACCCCGCGGTCCTTCAGCTCCGTCACCGTGCGGATGATGTCATCCGTGGCCAGCGCCATGTGCTGCACGCCGGGACCCTTGTAGAACTCCAGGTACTCGTCGATCTGCGACTTCTTCTTCCCCTGCGCCGGCTCGTTGATGGGGAACTTGATGCGATCGTTCCCGTTTGCCATCACCTTGCTCATCAGCGACGAATACTCGGTGCTGATGGTCTTGTCGTCGAAGGTGAGCAGGTTCCGGAAGCCCATGACGCGCGAGTAGAACTCCACCCACTCGTTCATCTTCCCCAGCTCCACGTTGCCCACGCAGTGGTCCACGTACTTGAGGCCCACCGTCGGCGGGTTGTAGTGGGGATGCAGCGGCACGAAGCCGGGCATGAAGAGGCCGCGGTAGTTCCTTCTCTCCACGAGCGAGTGGATGGTGTCGCCGTAGATCCGGATGGCGGCGACGACGATCTCGCCCTGGTCGTCATGGAACACCACCGGCTCGTGCACCGGCTCGGCACCGCGCTCGGTGGCCTTCTCGAATGCGTCACGCGCGTCGTCCACCCAGAGCGCGAGGTCGCGCACGCCGTCGCCGTGCCTGTGCACGTGTTCGGCGATCCTCTCGGCGTCCTTGCTCAGGTCGGGGCGGATGGCCGTCGTCAGCAGGAAGCGGATCTTGTCCTGCTGGAGCAGGTAGCTGGCGCGGTCGCGCTGCCCCGTCTCCGGTCCACGATACGCCACCAGCTGGAAGCCGAACGCCGACTGGTAATAGTGGGCCGCCTGCTTGGCGTTCCCCACGTAGAACTCGATGTAGTCTGTCCCATTGATCGGGAAGGTGTCATGCACCTCAGCCGCCTGCTCGACCATCGTGGCCATGATTCGACTCCCTGATTGGTGACTCCCTCAAGTTAACCGCCGGGGCGGGCGATCACTACCATGAACCGCCGCCGTGCCGTTCACGTTGCCAGCTCGGGGAGGTCGCGGAAGAGTGCCAGTGCCTCCGGATTCGCCAGCGCGTCCACGTTCTTCACGGGGCGGCCGTGCACCACGTCGCGCACGGCGAGCTCGGTGATCTTCCCGCTGATCGTCCGGGGAATGTCCGCCACCTGGACGATCCTCGCCGGCACGTGGTGCGGCGTTGCATGCTCGCGGATGTGCCGCCTGATGCGCTCACGCAACGCGTCGTCCAGGGCCGTACCCGTCGCCAGCCGTACGAACAGCACGACACGTTCCTCCAGCCCGTCGGACTTCGGCACACGCTGGCCGATGACGAGGCTCTCCACCACCTCCGGCAGCTGCTCCACCTGGCGATAGATCTCCGCCGTGCCGATGCGAACCCCGCCGGGGTTCAGCGTCGCGTCGCTGCGGCCGTAGATGATCATCCCGCCACGCACGGTGAGCTCGGCCCAGTCGCCGTGTCGCCACGCGTTGGGGTAGCTGTCGAAGTATGCAGCGTGATACCGCAACCCGTCGGGGTCGTTCCAGAAGCGCACCGGCATGCTGGGAAAGGGAGCCGTGCACACGAGCTCGCCCTGCTCCCCCACGACGCTGCGTCCCGCGTCGTCGTAGATCTCGACGCGCATGCCATAGCCGCGCGTCTGCAGCTCCCCGCGGTACACCGGCAGTGTCGGCTCGCCGAGGGCGAAGCAGGAGATGATGTCGGTGCCGCCGCTGATGCTGCTCAGGCGCACGTCGTACTTCACGTCGCGATAGACGTAATCGAACCCTGGTTCGGCGAGCGGGCTTCCCGTGGAGAGGATGGCGCGCAGCGCGGACAGGTCGTGCGTGGTGCGCGGCGTGCTGCCCGCCTTCTCGGAGAGCGACAGCCACTTCGCACTCGTGCCGAAGACGTTGAGTCGCTCGCGTGACACCACGTCCCAGAGCACCGGCCGGCCATCGCGCATCGGGGCGCCGTCGTAGAGGACGACCGTGGCACCGACGGCGAGGCTCGAGACCAGCCAGTTCCACATCATCCACCCGGTGGTGGTGAAGTACATGATGCGGTCGCCGGCATGCAGGTCGGTGTGCAGCACGAGCTCCTTCAGGTGCTGGATCAGCGTGCCCCCCGCGCCGTGCACCATGCACTTCGGCAGCCCGGTCGTCCCGGAGGAGTACATGACGTAGAGCGGATGGTCGAACGGCAGGCGCTCGAACGCCGGCTCGTCCGCCGACGCGTGCGCGGCGAGGGCGTCGTCCCACCAGATGGCGTTCGCCAATGCTGGAGCCTTTCCCGCGCGCTCGCCAGCGAGGTGCGGCACGACGACCACGCGCTGCACAGTCGGCAGCTGCGCCACGAACTCGTTCACGCGGGCGAGGGAGTCATGCTCCTTGCCGCCGTAGCGATAGCCGTCGGCGGTGACGATGAGCTTCGGCTCGATCTGGCCGAACCGATCCAGGACTCCCGACACGCCGAAGTCCGGCGAGCAGGAGCTCCAGACGGCACCGATGGCGCTCGCGGCGAGCATCGCCACCACTGCTTCGGGGATGTTGGGAATGAACCCCGCCACGCGGTCGCCGGCGCCGACTCCCTCCGCACGCAGGAAGGCTGCGAGCCGTGACACGTCGCGCGCGAGCTCGGCGAAGCTCAGCGTGCGTCCGCGCCCCTCTTCGGTCCGGAGCACGAGCGCCTCGGCGTCGTCGCGCCGGCGCAGCAGGTTCTCGGCGAAGTTGAGGCGCGCCCCGGTGAACCAGCGCGGCCCGAGCACCGGGTCGGGAGGCGCCACACGATCGCCGCCCACGAGCACCTGCTCCCACTGCCGTCCATCGCCGATGTCGCCCGCCACGATGCCGCAGAAGCGCCAGACTGCCGGCCAGAACTGCCCGGGATGCGAGACCGACCAGTCGTAGAGCGAGTGCGCGTCGTGCACGCGGGCCGCGTCGGCGTCGATCGGGTTCACCGCCTCGCGGATGAACCGCGTCACGTTCGCCTGTGCGACCTGGGCGGAGTCAGGAGTCCAGAGCAGCTTCGTCACGCGGAGAATATAAGCGTGCGCTCTCCCGCCGCCGAACGCAGCGATGCCCCGCGCCGTTCATGCGGCGCGGGGCATCGCTGCACGATCGTCACCGGCTCAGAAGGCGACGGCCAGCCTCGTCCACACGAACCGCCCGTTGAAGCCGAAGGGCGAGATCCCGTTGTACGGGAAGATCCCGTAGTTGGAGTTGCCGCCGTTCTCCCCCGGCGGATTGAGGTAGCTGCCGTTGTTGTTGTTCCGGTCGGGATAGACGTCGAACACGTTGTCGGCACCGAGGGTGAGGGTGAAGCGCTGGAAGGTGTACGAGCCGCTCACGTCGGTGATCCACTTGGGGGAGAAGACCTGATCGAGCGGGCCGTAGGCGTTGGTGGGCGTGGAGCCGTACGAGGTGACCTGCCCGAAACGCTGCGTCCGCAGCATCAACCCGAAGCCACGCAGGTCGAAGTTGCCGGTGAGGATCAGGTTGTTCTCCGGGTTTCCCTGCTCGATGCGCCCCTGCTCCACCCGATCGAAGAGCGAGCTCTTGAGCTTGGCCAGGTTCGTCGGGAGCGTGTCGACGCGAGTAACCCGGGTGCGATTGTGGTTGTACGCTGCGGAGAGACGCAGCACGCCACTGTTGGCCATCGAGACGCCGTAGTTGGCAATGACGTCGAAGCCATGCGTCTTCGTATCGATGGCGTTGGTGAAATAGCGACCACCCTGGACGCCGGTCACCCCGATCCGGTTCAGCGCCGCCGCGGCCGAATCGCCGGTGAAGTTGTTCGAGAGCACGATGCGATCGTCGATCGCCACGTAGTAGTAGTCCGTGGTGAGCGACAATCCGGGCAGCGGCTCGGTCGCGAAGCCGATACCGTAGTTTCGCGACTTCTCCGCCTTGAGCGGCGACGAGCCGAGCGCCTGCGCCTCGGGCGAGCTGGCGGGGAAGGTCTTGATGTCGTAGGGGATGCCACCGACGAAGTTGGTGGCGGTGGACGAGAAGAATTCCTGCATCAGGGACGGCGCGCGAAAGCCGGTGCTTGCCGCGCCGCGCAGGGCAAAGCCCTTCACCACCTGGTAGCGCGCCGAGACCTTGCCCGTGGTCGTGGAGCCGAAGTCGCTGTAGTTCTCGTAGCGGCCGGCGACGTCCACGAGGAGCTTCGAGGTGAGGTCGGACGAGAGGTCCGTATACACGCCGACGTTGTTGCGGCTGTGCGACCCTGCGTCGCCCTTCTTGCCGCCGCTGTCCGCCTTGAAGCCGGGGAACACCTGCGAGCCGGGGGCGCCCGGCCGCGACGTCGGGTTGCCATTCGCGTCGAGTACGTGGACCCCGCCGTTGCGCCACGAGTCGTACTCGCCGGCGACAATGGCGTAGTTGTCAGCGCGGAACTCCGCACCCGCCGCGACGTTGAATGGAACCGGCAGCATGTCCTTGAAGCTGCGGTTCACGTCGAGCGTCGTGGTGCTCTGCCTGAACCGCAGCTTGCCGGCATCGAACTCGGTGGGCGAGGTGGGACCGAGTGACACGTTCGCCGAGTTCTTGATGGTGAACGCGAACTGGTTGCCGCCGTAGACGCTGCCGAGATCCCAGTTCCAGCCGCCGGCGACGCCGGTGAGCCCGGCAGCGATCGAGGCGTCGTCGATGTCGCCGTGGATCATCGGCAGGAAGCCGTTCGGATAGAGGTTGCGGAGGGTGCGATCGTCGCTCGGGCGGCGCCAGAAGCCGGGCGCCTCGGAGCGGCGCACGGCGACGCCGCCGAAGGTGTAGAACTCGACGCCGCCGAGGGGGCCGCCCGCGTTCCAGAAGCCCTGCACGTCGTGCGTGGCGGCGTCACCCTGCCGATGGTTGATGCGGCCCGGCACCGGGAGGTTCGGATCGGTCTCGCGTGGATCGCCTGGGAAGTACTGCACCCGGAGGTCGGGAAGGGTGCGGTTCGTGAAGCCCCGGTCGCGCAGCTCGCCGGTGAGATGCAGGAAGCCGTTCTGGGCGAAGGTCCAGCCGTGGTCGAGCGACGTCTGGAACACGCGCCCGTCGCGTGCGTCACGATCGCCGACCTGTCCCGCGAATGGCACCGAGTTGTCCGGACGGTTGTAGGTGGTGACGTCCTCGCCGATCGTGGTCGTCGAGGAGCCGGGCGTCCCCTTCTTGAGCACGATGTTCATCACGCCGGCGATGGCATCGGAACCATACTGCGCCGCGGCGCCATCGCGCAGGATCTCGATGTGGTCGATCATGCTCGCCGGGATGGCGTTGATGTCAACCGGTGCCGAGCCGCGGCCGACGAACCCGTTCACGTTGACCAGCGCGCTGTTGTGTCGCCGCTTGCCGTTCACGAGGACGA
>CAMLIU010000099.1 GCA_946479995.1 uncultured Gemmatimonadota bacterium
AGCAGGCCGAGGGTCGGGGCCTCGTTGTATGCAGGGATGCAGAAGTACAGCACGTGATCCTGGGGACGCGTGAATCGGGTACTCGTAAGCTAGGGACGGCGGGTGGACACCCGCCACCCTGACATACCCCGCGGAAAGGTCACGGGTTCGCGCGAGGCGGGCAGCACCCTCCCGATGCGAGTGCCAACGTTGTGCTCATTCAAACCGACGATCGTCACAGGAGAAAGGCAAGCAGCCGCGACTCGTAACGGCTTCCGGGGTACCAGACGGCCAGGGAGATGACCACGATGATTCTCGCTGATACTCGCCACCACCTGACGCGCAACGATGCCGAGCTGGCCGCGCGGCTCATCGCCCGTGATTCGGGCGCTGAGCTGGCCGACATCGAACGGGAGCTGGCCGACCGCGGCATCGACGCGCTCCTCGATGATCCACGACTCCCGGCGGCGCTCCTGCGCTCGCGTCAGGGGGCCTGTGCCTCGCTGCCCCTCTTCGCCTACGTGATGGTGCGCCACGCGCTCATCCGCCTCGGCGAGAGCGAGCGCATGATCGCGGACTATCTCGCGGCGCTCGTCATGCACTTCGGCATGCGCGACCGTGCGTGGCGCGTGTCGGACGCCGACGACCAGATCTACGTTGCGCTGGCGGACCTCGCCGCGGACCTGGACGACCCCGATGGGCGACGCAGCTTTCTCGTGCGCACCCACCTCGGCAACTATGCGCTCTGGCTGAGCGGCTTGTTCCCCGACTACGTGGAGCACCGGAAGTGGCGGCGCGGCGGCCCGGACCTCGACTACTACGAGGAGATGGGGCGTCGCGGATTCCAGCTCGCCGCCGATCATCGCCTGGCGGAGAACCACGGGCTGGCCACGCTGTACGCCACCGCGGCCGAACGGTTCGGACTCCTGCGGTCCGCCCTGAACGACGTGAGCGATGCGCTGCTCTTTCCCGACCGCTACTCGCCGGAGCGGTTGATGCGGCAGGTCACGAGTGAAGCGCGCTGGCGTCGGCTGAACTGATCGCGTGCCGGCGCGCGGCGTCGGCGAAGGCGGCGAACAACGCACGATCCCACGGTTCGGCGTCACGCACCAGCTCTTCGGGGTGCCACTGCACGCCGAGCATCCACCAGTCGTCTCCGTTCCATTCCACACCCTCGACCACGCCATCCGGCGCGACGGCAGCGGGCAAGAGGCCACTCGCCACGCGGGCGATCGCCTGGTGGTGCATGGAGTTGACGCTGATCCTCGACGCTCCGCACGCGTTCCCGAGCTTCGAGCCCGCGACGAGGGTGACGACGTGCGTGCGATCGCTCCGGCCGGCGCCACTCTCGTGGCGCAATGGGTCGGTCCACTCGGAGGGGAGATCCTGGACGAGCGTGCCACCGAGGGCGACGTTCGCGATCTGGACGCCGCGGCAGATGGCGAAGGTGGGAACGCCGCGCGCGCGAGCCGCGCGAACGAGGGCGAGCTCGAACTCGTCGCGTCCGGCGTGTACGTCACCCAGGGCGGGGTGCGGCGGTTCCCCGTAGCGCGCGGGTGCCACGTCCTCGCCGCCGGTGAGGATCAGGCCGTTCATCCCTTCCAGCATCTCATCCGCGTCCGCAGCGTGGAGCACGGGGAGGATGAATGGCCGCAGCCCCGCCGCGCGGGCGGCATCGGTGTACGCGGCATTCAACCGCGTGCGCAGGACGTCGCGGATGACTTCCGTGGTGGCGGTGAGCGCGACGGCGGGGCTCGGCATGCGACAGTGAGGTTGCGGGTGCGTGAGTCGAGCCTGTATCCTAAGCGCCGCCGCAGGGTCGCTCCAGCACGGATCCGCGTCGCTCCCGCCGAGGCCTTCCGGGCATGTTCGAATCCTTTCGCCAGACTCTCCGCGACCTGATGGACCGCGCGACCCCGCCTGAAGAGCGACGCGCCGGCCTGGCGCGCATGAAGGACACGCTGGTGACCGCCCGCCTCGGGGTGGACGACCTGCGTCGCGGCGTGACCGTCACCCGCCAGCGGCTCGACGCCGAGCGCCGCGAGCTGGAGACGATGCGGCGGCGGAAGGGATACGCGCAGGGGATCGACGATGGCGAGACGGTGGCGCTCGCCGAGAAGTACGAGGCGCACCACGCGGAGCGCGTCGCCGTGCTGGAACGCAAGCTCGCCGCGCAGGAGGCGGAGCTGGCGATGGCGGAGCGGGAGGTGGCGGAGATGACGACCGAGCTGAAGCAGGCAATGCTCGGTGTCCCGGGTGCTCCCTCCGTGAGCGACGCGGCGGCGGCGGAGGTGGATGCGGCGCTCGACGACAGCTCCGGCATCGCGAGCGAGCTCGATGCCATCGGCCGCGCCCGCGCCCGCAGCGAGCGCGAGGCCGAGGCGGAGCAGCGCCTCGCTGAATTGAAGCGCCGCATGGGCAAGTAGCGAGTGCTTCCGCATCGCCTGCTGCAGGCGATGGCGTTCCTGCTCGTTCCCCTGGCGGCGTCCGAGGCGCAGCCGGGAACGCGCGCGCCATCGGGACGACCGGTGGTCGTGTGCGCCGGCCAGCGCGTGGACGACGTGATCGTCTATTCCGATGCACCGGCGATGCGGAACCTGGATCGCGTGCCTCCGCTGGCGCGCGCCGCGCGGGCGCTCCACCGCACGACGCGGCCCGACGTCATCCGTCGCTTCCTGCTGATCGAGCATGGCCAGTCGTGCAGCGAGCTCCGGCGAGCCGAGTCCGAGCGCATCCTGCGCGCGCAGCCGTTCATCGCCGAGGCGAGGGTCTTCGTGGTCGCCAACGGCGAAGGAGGAGTGGACGTCGAGGTCCGCACGAGCGACGAGACGTCCATCATCATCGGCGGCATCGTGAGCGCCGGGAAGCCGCATCTCGCCTCGCTGCTGCTGGGCAATGCGAATCTCGCCGGCCAGGGACTGTACGCAACCGGCTGGTGGCGAAGCGGCGACGGCTTTCGCGACGGCGTCGGCACGCGCCTGCTCGACCACCAGTTCCTCGGTCAGCCACTAACGGCGGGACTCGAGCTGGAGCGCACGCCGCTCGGCGCATCGTGGCGCGTGTCGAGCGCGCGGCCGTTCTTCACCGACCTGCAGCGCGTCGCATGGCGTCTGCGCGTGGGGAGCGGAACGGGCTACACGATGCTGCGCGAGCCGAATGGCCTGCGGCCGGCCGTGGCCTTCCGCCGCAGCTCGTTCGACCTCGGCGCGGTGATGCGCGTCGGTGTGCCTGGACGCCTGAACATGTTCGGCGTATCGCTCACCGGCCTGGACGAAGGGGGCGGGGATCGCCTCGTGCTCACCGATTCGGGCCGGCTGCGCGACGTCGGCCCCGCACCGACGAGCTACCCCTCCCATCGCGGGGTTCGCATCAACGCGCTGCTCGGGCGCCGGGACATCAGCTACGTGCGGCTCGAGGGACTCGATGCGCTGACGGCGAGCCAGGACCTGCCGGTCGGGTTCCAGGCGGGACTCCAGGTGGGGCGCAGTGTGCCAGTGGACGGCGTGCACGAAGCCGACATCTTCGCGGCGAGCGACCTCTACGTGGCGGCCACGAACGGCGTGTCCACGGTGCGCCTGCAGCTGCAGGGCGAGGCGCGCCGGGGCACGGCGCGGCAGCGATGGGACGACGTGCTCGCGAGCGGCCGGCTCACGCACTACCTGACGACGAGCCCGCGCCTGCAGAATCAGACCACGCTCGAGTACAGCGCCGGTTTCCGGCAGCGCATGCCCTTCCAGCTGCTCCTCGGCATCCCGGAGGGCGGGGTGCGGGGCTACGAGGAATCGAACTACGCCGGGAGCGTGCGCGTCGTCGCCCGGACGGAGGAGCGGTATGCGATTCCCAACTTCCTCGGTGCGTCCGACGCCGGGGTGGCGATGTTCGCGGACGTCGGCCGCGAGGCGGCGGGCGACGTCCCGTTCGGCGTCACGAGCCCGGTGGTGGCGTCGCTCGGCCTGAGCCTCATGGCCGCGGTGCCACAGCATTCGGCGCGCCTCTGGCGAATGGACTTCGCCGTGCCGGTGACGCGGGGGGCCGGGGCGCGGTGGACGGTGAGGTTCAGCAACGGGGACCGCACGACGTTCGTGTTCCGCACCCCGCGCGACGTGGAGCTGGCGCGCGAGACGACGGTGCCGTCGTCGATATTCGCCTGGCCGTGAACTGAGGGAAGGCGAGACGGTCGGAAGGTCGGAAGGTCGGCAACGACCCCCGGACCTTCCGACCTCCCGTCTTCAGGCGTCCGCCACGCTTGCCGTCAGCTTCTTCAGCAGCGGCACCAGCAGCAGCATCACGATCGCCGCGCCGAACGATGTGGCAACCGGAATCATGAAGAAGCTCCGCAGCGACGGGACTTCGTGCATCATCGAAGCGAGGAAACCGCCCAGGTAGTTCGCCGCGGCGATGGAGAGGAACCAGACGCCCATCATCAGCGAGCCGAAGCGCGCCGGCGCCACCTTGGTCACGTACGACAGCCCCACCGGCGAGACACAGAGCTCACCGACGGTATGCAGCAGGTACGCCGAGACGAGGAACATCGGGCTGACGAGCACACCGCGGTCGGCGGGGCCCCCCGCGACGACGAGGAAGAGGAAGCCCGCACCGACGAGCGCGAGGCCGAGGACCATCTTCAGTGACGTGGACGGCTCACGGTGACGGCGACCAAGCGCGCGCCACAACCAGGCCATCACCGGCGCGAGGAGGATGATGGCGAGCGGCTGGATGCTCTGGAACCAGCTCGCCGGCACGAGGAAGCTGCCGAGCTCGCGATCGGTGTTCTTGTCGGCGAAGAGCGTGAGCGAGGAACCCGCCTGCTCGAAGGCGAGCCAGAAGAACATGCCGAAGGTCACGACGATGAACAGCGCGATCATGCGCTTGCGTTCGTCGCCGCGCGTGCCGAACACGCCGACGGCGAACACCGCGCCCGCGGCGGCGGCCATGAAAATGCCGAGCACGTTGGCGAGGTCCACGTGCCAGTGCGTGCCGAAGAGCGCCAGAGCAGCGCCGATCACGGCGCCGATGATGGCGTGCATGCTCGAGTTCGGCGTGCGGTCCGCCTGCTGCGGCTCGACAAGTGACTCGGCAGCACGCGCCACCGGCTCGTCGTCGGCGCGCGCGATGTGCTCGTCGGCGTCAGCGGGCGGGAGGCCGATGCCCGGCATGACCTTGTCGCGGTAGTACATGTAGATCACGAGGCCGAGCAGCATTCCTACCCCGGCAGCGCCGAAGCCGTAGTCCCACCCAACGCGCTCGCCGAGCCAGCCGCAGATGAACGGGGCGATGAAGGCGCCGGTGTTGATCCCCATGTAGAAGATCGTGAAGCCCGCGTCACGCCGGTCGTCACCGGGGCGATAAAGCTGGCCGACCATGGTGGACACGTTCGGCTTGAAGAAGCCGGTCCCGATGACGACGCAGATGAGGCCGAGGTAGAACGGCAGCATCGCCGCGTTGCCGGGTGACGCGCTCCCCGCGGCGACCGGCGAGGGGCCGAACGCGAGCAGGAAGTGACCGAGAGCGATGACCAGCCCGCCGATGACGAGCGAGCGCCGCGTACCGAGCAGGCGGTCGGCGAGCCAGCCCCCCAGCAGCGGCGTGAGGTAGACGGAGCCGGTGTACGCGCCGTACAGCAGCGACGCGCGCGCCGAATCCCAGCGCAGCGCGTTCACCAGGTACAGCACGAGCAGGGCGCGCATCCCGTAGTACGAGAAGCGCTCCCACATCTCGACGATGAACAGCAGGCCGAGCCCGCGTGGATGTCCCAGGAACCGGCGGTCGTCCATCGCCTGGTTGGGCGGCTTATCGTAGGAAGTGGCCGCGGCGCCGGTGGCGGGATTCACGTGGGTCATGCGGTTGGTGGATGTGAGGTTGGTGATTGTGCAGCACGATGCAGCGCGGCACGCGGCAGGAAGAATTCGGGTGTCTTCGTCCCCCCTGCGGCGCGCTGCTCTTCCCACGTCACGCTGCTGGGTGGCTGCTTGATGCACGCCGCCCAGTGCCCGGGGGCCTTCTCCTCGAGTGGCGGCACGATCACGCTGCAGGCGGCATCCTTCGCCGGGTGCTGGCAGCGCGGGTGGAAGACGCACCCGCTCGGCGGATTCGCCGGCGACGGGACGTCCCCCGTGAGGAGGATGCGCTCGCGCTTCACGCCGGGCTCGGGGGCCGGCACGGCGGAGAGGAGCGCCTGCGTGTACGGCATGACCGGATGCGTGTACAGCGCCTCCACTCCCGCGAGCTCCACGATGTGGCCGAGGTACATGACGGCCACGCGATCGGCGATGTGCTCCACGATCGAGAGGTCGTGGGCGATGAACAGGTAGGCGAGCCCGCGGTCGCGCTGCAGGTCCTGGAGCAGGTTCACGACCTGCGCCTGGACGCTCACGTCGAGCGCGCTGACCGGCTCGTCGCAGACGATGAACTTCGGCTCCACGGACAGGGCGCGCGCGATGCCGA
>CAMLIU010000100.1 GCA_946479995.1 uncultured Gemmatimonadota bacterium
GCTTCTCGGGCTCCTTCATCGGGTTGCCGACGCCCTCGAAGTAGCGCACCGGGCGGATGCAGGCGTAGAGGTCGAGCACCTGGCGCAGGGTCACGTTCAGCGACCGGATCCCGCCGCCGACCGGCGTGGAGAGCGGGCCCTTGATGGAGACGCGGAACTCCTTGAACGCCTCGAGGGTCTCGTCGGGGAGCCACTCGCCGTGCTTCGTGTGCGCCTCCTCGCCGGCGTACACCTTCATCCACGACACCTTGCGCCGGTCGCCGTACGCCTTGCGCACCGCGGCGTCGAAGACGCGGACCGAGGCACGCCAGATATCGGGGCCGGTGCCGTCCCCCTCGACGTAGGGGATGACCGGGTTGTCGGGGACGTGAAGGACGCCCTTCTCGAACGCGATCGCGTCGCCCGTGGACGGGCGGGACGCGTAGCGGTAAGTGGCCATGCGAAAGTCCGAACGTGGTATTGGAAGATGGGACGAGCCCGCGAAAGCTATGCGCCACCGCGAGGAGCAGCAAGCGAAGCGAACGCGGATCGCGACGTCAGCGCAGCCCTGGCACTCGCCGCATGAAGCGCAGCAGCGCTGGCATCACCCGCGCGTACGTCGGTTCGGTCATGCCCGGCAACGGCGCCAGCGCGACGCCGCGCTGGACGGCGATGGTCTGCGTCTCGGTGTACTTGAGGAGCCCCTCCGCGCCGTGACGACGACCGAAGCCCGACTCCTTCATGCCGCCGATCGGTGACGCCGTCGAGGTCCACGTCGCCGCATAGCTCTCGTTGATGTTGACGGTGCCCACCTGGAGCTGGCGCGCCACGCGCGCGGCATGCGACACGCGGCGTGACCAGACGCTGCCGTTGAGGCCGAATCGGGTATCGTTGGCGCGCGCGACGGCGTCGCGCTCGTCGGCGAAGCGGTAAAGTGCCACGACGGGCCCGAACGTCTCTTCGGCGTAGAGCCGCATGTCGGGGGTCACGCCGGTGAGCACCGTCGGCTCGAAGAACAGCGGACCGACATCCGGCCGCCGTCGTCCACCCGCCAGCAGCGTGGCCCCCTTGTCGAGGGCGTCCCGCAGGTGCTCCTCCACCGACGCCAACTGGCGCGGCACGGTGAGGGAACCCATGTCGCCGTCGTAGTCGAGCGACGCGGAGAGGCGCAACGCCTTCACGCGCTGCACGAAGCGGTCGACGAAGCGCTCGTAGAGCGCGTCGTGCACATAGATGCGCTCGAAGGAGACGCATACCTGGCCCGCACCGATGAAGGAGCCTCGCAGCGCACCGTCCACGGCAGCCTCGAGATCGGCGTCGTCGAGCACGAGCATCGGGTTCTTCCCGCCAAGCTCGAGGGAGAAACCGATGAGCCGCTCCGCGGCCTGAGTGGCGACCAGCCGGCCCGTCCGCGTGCTGCCCGTGAACATGATGAAGTCCACGCCGGCGATCAGCGCCGGACCGAGGACCGGGCCCCTGCCGGTGACGACCTGCAGTACCTCTGGTGGCAGCCCGGCCTCCTCGAGGAGGCGGGCCGCCCAGAGTGCGGTGAGCGAGGACTGCTCGTCCGGTCGAAGCACGACCGCGTTTCCCGCGACGAGCGCGGCGAGCACGTCCGTGATGCCGAGGATGAGGGGGAAATTCCACGGCGCGATCACGCCGACGACACCGACCGGGTGATGCACCTCGAGGGCCGACGTCAGCAGTGGAAACGTGCCCAGGTGCCGACGCGCGCGAAGGTAGCGCGCCGCGTGCACGCCGTAATGACGCGCGACGAGTGCGGTGTCCAGGATCTCCTCGAAGGCGTGGCGCCGCGCCTTTCCCGACTCGAGCTGGATGAGGTCGAGCGCCTCATCACGGCGCGCGAGCACGAGGTCGTGGAACCGCAGCAGCACCTTCGCGCGATCCCGCACCTTCAGTGTACGCCACCGTACCTGGCTCTCTCGCGCGCGCCGGATTGCAAGCTCGACATCGGCCGGTTCGCACAGTGGAATGGTCGCGAGCTCCTTACCAGTGAATGGTGCGACCACGGGCGTGCGTGAGCGAGTGGTGTCGGCGAGGGTGACACCGGAAACCAGATGGTCGACGTCGATGCTTCGCGTCGGAACGCGTGCGGCGATGGCGTTCATCGTAAACGAATGAAGGGGGCGGCACACACGATGCACCTCGCTGCTCCCCACGGTTCGATGGGCCCGTGACGACCTGAACTACGCACGCCGGTGAGGACCAACCGGCCCGGATGAGGAGCAGCGATGGAAACAGAAATCAACACCTCGGCAGGAGAGAGCGCACGGGGCTGGAGCGGCGGGACTGCGCTGGCGAGGGATGCGCGGCCCAGGCGGGAGCGCGTCGCGCCGTACCAGCGTCTCGCGGACGAGGACCGAGGCACGGGAGGCGAAAGCCTCGCCGATTTTCTCGGCTTCTTCAGCATCGGGCTGGGGCTGGCGCAGGTGCTGGCCCCGAAGGGAATCTCGAAGCTGTGCGGCATCGCGGATGCCGACGGTAACGCGCCGCTCATGCGGCTGATGGGACTGCGCGAGATCTCGCACGGCATCGCGATCCTTTCCAAGCAGCAGCCGGAGAAGGCCGTGTGGTCGAGGGTCGTGGGTGACACGCTCGACCTCGCCATGCTGGGCAAGACCTTCGCGAACCCGGAGAACAACCGCGCGATGACGCTCTTCGCGACGGCCAACGTGCTGGCGGTGACGGCGCTCGACGTCTCGTGCGCGAAGCAGCTGTCGAAGCAGCCGCAGACCGTCGCCAACGAAGGAGCGGATGCAGGAATCATCCGCACGAAGCGCAGCATCACGATCCAGAAGCCGGTGGAGGAGGTGTACGCCTTCTGGCGCGACTTCCAGAACCTCCCACGCTTCATGACCCACCTCGAGTCGGTCACCGTCACCGGTGAGAACCGCTCGCACTGGAAGGCGAAGGCGCCGGCCGGCAAGTCCGTGGAGTGGGATGCGACGATGACCGAGGACCGCCCCAACGAGCTCATCTCGTGGCGTTCCGATGAGGACGCCGCGGTCTTCAATGCCGGCTCCGTCCATTTCCGGCGCGCGCCGGGCGACCGCGGCACCGAGGTACGCGTCGAGGTCGAATACGACCCGCCATTCGGGAAGCTCGGCTCCAAGGTGGCGATGCTCTTCCGGGAAGAGCCGGGCCAGCAGGTGCAGGACGCACTGCGGCACCTCAAGCAGGTCATGGAGACCGGCGACATCGTCGTGTCCGACGCGACGAAGGACCGCGGACCGCATCCGGCGCAGCCGGACGGCCATGGCGTGACACTCTAGACCGATCCGCAATCACCGCGGGCGGCAACTGCGCCGCGACCCGCGACCCAGGTATCCGGAGAGACGTAATGAAGGCCACTTGCTGGATGGCACCGAGAAAGATGGAGGTGAAGGAGGTACCCGATCCGCGGATCCTCAGTCAGGGGGACTGCATCGTGAAGATCACCTCCACGGCGATCTGCGGGTCGGACCTGCACCTCTACAACGGCTTCCTCCCGATGATGGAGCCCGGCGACATCATGGGCCACGAGTTCATGGGCGAAGTGGTGGAAGTCGGGCGCAGCGTGAAGAACCTGAAGGTGGGCGACCGCGTCGTCGTGCCCTTCCCCATCGCCTGCGGGCACTGCGAGGCCTGCGAGGCGGGGCTCTTCTCCGTATGCGAGAACTCCAATCCGAACGCCTGGGTAGCCGAGAAGATGCTCGGCCACAGCCCCGCCGGCATCTTCGGGTACTCGCACCTCACCGGCGGCTACGCGGGCGGCCAGGCGGAGTACGCGCGCGTTCCATTCGCCGACGTCGGGCCGCTCAAGGTCCCGGAGGGCATGACGGATGACCAGGCGCTCTTCCTGTCGGACATCCTGCCCACCGGATACATGGGTGCCGAGATGTGCGGCATCAAGCCGGGCGACACGGTGGCGGTATGGGGATGCGGGCCGGTGGGCCAGTTCGCCATCGCGAGCGCGTACCTGCTCGGCGCCGAGAAGGTGATCGCCATCGACCGCTTCCCGTATCGGCTGCAGATGGCGCGCGAGAAGGCGGGCGCCGTGACAGTGAACTACGAGGAAGTGGACAGCGTGGCCGACGTGCTGAAGGACCTCACCGCCGGACGCGGCCCCGACCACTGCATCGATGCCGTTGGCGTGGAAGGGCACACCCACGGCGTGCAGTACCTGCACGACCGCACGAAGCAGATGCTCCGGATGCAGACCGACCGCCCGATCGCCCTTCGCGAGGCGATCCTCTCCTGCAAGAGCGGCGGGACGGTGTCGGTAATCGGCGTGTATACGGGGCTGATCGACAAGTTCCCGATGAATGCCGTGATGAACCGCTCACTCACCATCCGCACCGGCCAGTGCCACGTGCAGCGCTACATGAAGCCGCTGCTCGAGCACATCCAGGCGGGCCGGATCGATCCGACGTTCGTCATCACGCACCACATGCCCCTCGCCGAGGCGGCGCGCGGCTACGAGATCTTCAACGACAAGCTGGACAACTGCGAGAAGATCGTGCTGCGGGCGTGAGTGCCGAAGGGCAAAGACGACGAAGGCCGTGGGGAGCGCTCCCCACGGCCTTCGTCGTTTCGCAAAGCTGTCAGTACCCGGGACGAGACTCGAACTCGTATATCCCGAAGGATGGGGGATTTTGAGTCCCCTGCGTCTACCGATTCCGCCACCCGGGCCTGCCGTGTCGGACCACCAATCTAAACAGCCGCGCAATCGGGGTCAGGAGCAGCAGCCGTCGTGCACCTCGGCCCGCGCGTGGACGAGCTCGACGGCGCGGCGAAGATTCGTCCTCGTGGTGGCGATGGTCCCGGATGGAGTATGTATCGAGACAACTTGGCCTGTGTAGCTCGTCCCTGAGATGACTGACATCATTAGTTCCGGGCGCGCCGTGAGCGCGGCGGTCGCGAGGCATTACGAGGAGCTGGATCCGTTCTATCGAGAGATCTGGGGACCGCACCTCCACCACGGGCTGTGGCGAACGGGCACCGAGGCTCCATGGGAGGCCGTCGAAGCGCTCGTGTCGCACGTCGCGGATTCCGTGCGCCTGATGCCCGGCGAACAGGTGGTGGACGTCGGCGCCGGCTATGGCGAGACGGCGCGGTACCTGGCGGCACGTCACGACGTCCAGGTCACGGGCGTCACCATCACGCCGGCGCAGCACGCCTACGCGCAGCGGCGTGCTGGCGACGATCGCGTCCGCATCCTGCTGCAGGACTGGATGGACAACACGATCCCCACCGGCTCCGCCGACGTGGTGATCGCGATCGAGAGTACCGAGCACATGCCGGACCCTGCTCTCGCTCTTCGCGAGATGCGGCGCGTGCTCCGTCCCGGCGGGCGGGTTGCCATCTGTGCGTGGCTGGAAGCGGAGCAGGTCGGCGACCTTCGGCGTCGCTGGCTGCTGGAGCCCATCCGGAACGAGGGCCGACTCGTCACCCTCCCCACCGCCAGCGCGATGCTCGCGCTGATGTCGGAGGCCGGGTTTGTCGAGCCCACGTTCGAGGATCTCACCGCGAGCGTGGCGCGCACCTGGAGCATCTGCCTGCGGCGGCTGGCCGGACGGGTACTCACGGACCGCCGCTACCTCGGTTACGCATTCGACCGGACGCGCAGCGAGCGCGTGTTCCTCGCGGCGATGCTCAGGATCGTCGCCGCGTACCGGGTGAAGGCGATGCGGTACGGGCTGTTCCTGGCACGTGCGCCGCTGCACTGATCAGTCGAGTGTGAACGGCGGGTACACGTCGGTCAGCAGGAGCAGGTATGACTCCACCCGCGTGGTCCACCGCAGCACGCCCACACCGAAGTCGTACAGGGTTCTGGGGAAGCGGCCGGTGAACAGGATGGCGAACCACGCCGCCAGCGTCGTCACGCCCCACACGAGCCCGAGCAGCCACACCACAATGATGTGCGGGATGATGGTGATCGGGCGCAGCGCGACCGACAGGCGGTCACGTTCGCCGGCGAGCGCGGGGATATCCACGCTGACAGGATAGTCCGCATCGCCGAAGGGCGGATACTCGTCCCGCAGGAGCGTCACGTACGCCGTCGCGCGCACGTGCCAACGGAGGTAGAAGGCAGACAGCGACGCCAGTCCCTCTGGCGAGCGGCCGGTGAACACGATGGCGAACCATGCGATCATGGCGCAGACCGCGGCAACGGCACCGAGCACGCCGGCGCCCGCGCCCCACGCATCGTCCCCTGTACCTTCCGGCGTGCGGCTCCAGGTGAGTGCCAGCCCGATCGGCGCTCCCACGATCAACAGGTGCGGGAGGGCGAGGATCCACCTGAACCCGACCGTCAGGCGATTCCGGTGATCGAGGGCCGGAGCGGTCCTGAGGTGGACGGGATAGGGCGCCGTGGTCTTGAGCGGGATGGCGTGCGAGCCCATGGA
>CAMLIU010000101.1 GCA_946479995.1 uncultured Gemmatimonadota bacterium
GGGCTTAGCTTTCCCTGCATCGCCGGCGCAGCCCGTCACGCTCAGGGCCAGCAGCGCCGCCCACGCTCTCCAGTTTCCACGCATGCTCGAAGCCGTCCGGTTGACGAAGGAATATCAGAGCGGTGAGCACCGTCTCGCCGTGCTGCGCGACGTCTCGTTCACCGTGCCCGACGGCGCATTCGTCGCCATCGTCGGGCCATCGGGAAGCGGCAAGACGACGCTGCTCGGCCTCCTCGCCGGACTCGACGTGCCGACGAGCGGCACGGTCCTGCTCGACGGCACCGACCTGTCCCGCCTTTCGGAAGATAAGAGGGCGCAGCTTCGCGGAGCGAAGGTGGGCTTCGTCTTCCAGAGCTTCCAGCTCATTCCCACCCTCACCGCGCTCGAGAACGTCCAGGTACCCCTCGAGCTGCGCGGCGACGACGGCGCGCCGGCGCGCGCCCGCGACCTGCTCGCGCGCGTCGGGCTCGCCGACCGCGCGCACCACTTTCCCAACCAGCTCTCCGGCGGCGAGCAGCAGCGCGTCGCGATCGCCCGCGCCTTCAGCAACGCCCCCTCCCTGCTCTTCGCCGACGAGCCCACCGGCAATCTCGACAGCGACACCGGACATCACATCGTCGAGCTCCTCGAGACACTCAACCGCGAGTCCGGCACGACGATCATCCTCGTGACGCACGACCTCGCCCTCGCCCACCGGGCGCAGCGGGTGATCCGCCTCGCCGACGGCGTGGTGGTGAGCGACGCGGCCGGCGCAACGCCGGCGGCCACCGCGCCGGCAGCGAACGGGTGAGCGCCATGACGCGCCTCTCCCTCCTCTCGCTCGCGTGGCGGGAAAGCCGCACCGCGCGCCGGCGGCTCCTCGTCTACATGTCCGCCATCTCGCTCGGCGTGGCGGCGCTGGTGGCCATCGACTCCTTCGCCAGCAACACCCAGAAGAGCGTGCGCGAGCAGGCGCGCGCGCTCCTCGGCGGCGACATCTCGCTCTCGTCGCGGCAGCCGTTCACGGCGCGCGTCACGGCCGCCCTCGACAGCATGCGGGCGCGCGGCGTCGCCTATGCCGACGTCACGACCTTCGGCTCCATGGCGCTCGTCGAGCGTACCGGACGCACCCGCCTCGCGCAGATCCGCGCCGTATCGGCCGGCTACCCGTTCTACGGCCAGATCGTCACCGCCCCCGCCGATGCGTGGTCGAGGCTCCAGCGTGGCCGCGTCGCGCTGGTGGACCCGTCGCTCCTCGTGTCGCTCAACGCCCGCGTTGGTGACACCCTCTCGCTCGGCAACTCGCGCTTCACCATCATCGGCACCCTCGTCAGCGTGCCGGGCGACGTGAGCGTCGCATCGGCCATCGGCCCGCGCATCTACATCCCGGCGAGCTTCGTCGCCGAAACCGACCTGCTGCAGTTCGGCAGCCGCTCCGACCGTGAGGTGCTGGTGAAGCTGCCCTCCACGCTGAGCAGCGGGCAGTTCATCGGCCGCCTGCGCCCGGTGCTCGACTCGGCGGGCGTGCGTGCGCGCACCGTGGCGCAGACCGAGTTCAACCTCACTCAGGCCATCGACCAGCTCCGCGACTTCCTCAGCGTGATCGGGCTCGTGGCGCTCCTGCTGGGCGGCATCGGCGTGGCCAGCGGCGTGAACGCATTCGTCATGCGCAAGATCGACACGGTGGCCATCCTCCGTTGCCTCGGCGCGACGAGCCGGCAGGTGCTCACCATCTACATCCTGCAGGCGGTCGTGATGGGGCTTGTCGGCGCGGCGGTGGGCGCGCTCCTCGGCGTCGTGGTGCAGCTCGCGCTGCCGCACGTGCTCGCCGAGTTCCTGCCGGTGGACGTGCAGGTCTCGCCCGACCCGACGGCCATCGTCACAGGCCTCCTCGTCGGCGTCTGGGTGGCGCTCGTCTTCGCGCTGCGACCGCTGGTGGCGCTGCGCAACGTGTCGCCCCTCCAGACGCTGCGGCGCGAGTCGGACGCCGCCGCGCTCCGCGGGGCGCGCGTGGATCCGCTGCGCATTGTCGTCGCGCTGCTCGTGGTGCTCAGCGTCGCCGCACTCGGCGTCGCCCGTGCCGAACGTCCGCTGCAGGGACTCGGCTTCGCGGCGGGAATCGGGCTCGCCGTTGCGCTGCTGTACCTCGCCGCCGCGCTGCTCAGCGGGGCGGCCCGGCACCTCGTGCGCCCGTCGTGGCCCTTCGTGCTGCGCCAGGGTGTGGCGAGCCTGTACCGCCCCGGCAACCAGACCCGCTCCGTGGTGCTGGCCCTCGGATTCGGCGTGTTCCTGATGAGCACCATCTACCAGGTGCAGCACAACATCCTGCGCACCGTGGACGTGAAGCTCGAGGCCTCACGGGCGAACGTGGTGTTCTTCGACGTGCAGGGCGACCAGGGCGAGCCGCTCGACTCGCTCATCCGCGCCGAGGGTTGGACGGTAGTCCAGCGCACGCCGATGGTGCCGATGCGCATCGCGTCCATCAACGGCGTGCCCGCGGCGCGGATCGTCGGCGATACCACGCGCGGCCAGCGGCGGCGCGAGGGATGGGCGGTGCGGCGCGAGTTCCGCTCCACCTGGCGCGACACGATCGCACCCTCCGAGAAGGTTACTGCGGGTCGCTTCCACACCGGCGGCACGAAGCCGCCCGCGCTTCCCGCCATCTCCGTGGACGTGGCCGTCGCGCACGACCTCGGCCTCGCCATCGGCGACACGGTCGTGTGGAACGTGCAGAGCGTGCTCGTCCCCACGCGCGTGACGAGCTTCCGTGAGGTGAACTGGACCCGCTTCGAGCCCAACTTCTTCGTCGTGTTCGAGAGCCGCGCGCTGCAGGACGCGCCGCATCAGTACGTGGTGCTCGCCGACGTGCGTGGCGACGCGAACGTCGCCCGCCTCCAGCGCGACGTGGTGACGCGGTTCCCGAACGTGGCGAGCCTCGACCTCACCCTGATCCAGCAGACGGTGGGACGGGTGCTCGGCAAGGTGACGTCCGCCGTGCGCTTCCTCGCCGGGCTGAGCCTCGCGCTGGCCATTCCCGTGCTCTTCAGCGCCGTGAGCGCCACGCGCCGAGAGCGCCTCCGGGAAGGGGTGCTGCTCAAGGTGCTGGGCGCCACGAAGCGCCAGGTGGGGCGCATCATGCTGGCGGAGTACCTGTTGCTCGGCGCGCTCGGCAGCCTGGCCGGCGTGGTGCTCAGCGTGGGGGCCGCGTGGGCACTGATGCGCTATGTGTTCGACCAGCCCTTCTCTCCCGCGACGACCCCCGCGCTCCTGGTGGCGCTGGCGATGATCGCGATCGCCGTGAGCATCGGCATGCTCACCAGCCGCGACGTGTTCCGCGAGACGCCGATGGCCGCGCTCCGCGAAGCCTGACGTCACGCTGCCGGCCTGCAGCGCCTTTAGGGCGCGACCGACTGGATGGTCGTGGAGAAGCCGCCAGGCTGCGCGCTGACCTGCGCGGCGCAGGCGAGAAAGAGCCCGGTGGTGAACGCCAGAATGATCCGCTGCGCGGCGGGCGGGAAACGCTTCATGATCTCGGGGACTGTTGGCGCGCGGGCCGGACTGCAGCCGCTCGCGGCGCGGGGAGGAGCAACTGCAAGGAGGACGACGCCGGGAGAGCGGGCGTCACGTGAAAGCTAGTGAGAAGGGGAGAAGGGGAGAAGGGGAGCGCGCGCCGCGCAACATCCCGGTAGTGCACGGGCGATTCTGGTGGGCCGCGGCGTGGGACGGAGTGCAGCTTCCTCCGCATGCAGAATCCGAAGCGACTCAAGGTCCGTGGAGAGGCGCTCCAGATCGCCGCGGCGACCTACCGCCTGACGCGCACGTTCCCGCAGCAGGAGCGATTCGGATTGGCAGCGCAGATGCAGCGTGCTGCGATCTCGGTCGGCTCAAACATCTCGGAGGGATGCGGCGCGCAGGGAGACCGGGCGTTGATCGCGTATCTGCATCACGCGGTCGGCTCACTCCATGAACTGGAGTTTCAGCTCGAGGTGACCAGCCTGCTCGGGTACGGTGAAGAAGGCGCATGCATCTCCCTCATCTCGCACGCAAGCACCACTCGACGCATGATCATCAGCCTCATCCTTGCACTGCGACGACGCTCACGAGCCGATTCGTGAGGTGCTCCCCCTCCCCCCGGCCCCCCTTCCCCCCTCCGCCTTCCGGATTGCCTCCATCAAGATCCGCTCATCCACGATCGGCTTCGTCACGTAATCGTCGAAGCCCGCCGCCAGGAATTTCTCGCGGTCGCCGGTCATGGCGTGCGCGGTGAGGGCGATCACCGGAAGGGAGCGCAGGTCGGCGTCCGCGCGGATGCGGTCGAGGATCTCGTTGCCGTCCATCCCGGGCAGCGAGATGTCGAGCAGCACGAGGTCGGGGCGCGACGCGCGCAGGCCGGCGAGGGCGTCGAGTCCGTTCTCGTACTCCACGAGATCGTACTCTGTGCCGAGGAGGGCCTGCAGCAGCAGCCGATTGTCGGCGTTGTCCTCCACCACGGCGATCGTCGTCACGCGCCCTCTCGCGCGCGCGCCGAACCGAGCCAGGTGCGCATGCGCGGCTCCTCGGCGCCCAGCTCGTCGAGGATGCGGCCGAGCCCGTCCGCGGCTCCCGCCTTCGCCAGGCTCTCCCCCTCCTGGCTCAACCGGTTCATGCGCAGCGCGCCGAGCTGCGCCGAGCTGCTCTTGAGCGCATGCAGCTCGTGCTCCACCACGCGCAGGTCGCCCCGCGCGTGGCCGCTGCGCGCGGCGGCGAGGCGCTGCGGGACCGCGGCCAGGAACAGGGTGATCATGTCGGCGACAAGCTTGTCCCCGCCGAAGCGCCGCAGGCGCTCGAGCGCCTCGGGATCGGTCTCGGGAAAATCCGCGTGGGTGACTGGATCGGGGGCCATCGACTCGGGAGGTGCCATTGATGATGGTGCTCGACGAGAGGCGGTGTCGTCGCTAGCGTACGGCGCATGACCCGCACCATCAGGCACCCGTGAAGGAAGATCCGGAACGCACGCGGCGCGACATCCGCATGGCGTTCATCTTCGGCATCGTGGCGGCGACGCTGGAGCTCGGCGCGCTGATCTGGTTCTTCCGCTGACGAGCTGGCGCGCTCAGGGATAGCGCGGCGCGGCCGTGGTGTCCTCGTCTTCCTGGAGGATGCCGGTCTGGGCGGGATGCCGGCACCGGAAGGGCCGTGCACCGCGCGCGAGCGCCGAGTCGCGCGCCACCTTGCAGGTCTCCAGTGCCCCGTCAATCGCCTGCTGAAGCTCGCTGCGCAACATGTCGGTCTGCGGCGCCGACGCGTGCTCGGTGAGGAAGATCTTGTACTCCTGGAACGCCGTGCGCAGCTCCAGCCCGGCCCCGCGCAACTGACCCTGGCGGGTGAAGTCGCGTGCACGGTTCACGTGCAGCATGACTTCGCGCGCGTCAGCCTCGGCCGTGTTCGTGGTGGGCGGCACTGCCCCCACGGGTGTGGAATCGCCGTTCGCGCGCTCCGCCGCCTGCATCGCGGCGCGGCGCAGGCGCAGGCCACCGTCCATCGGGGAGAGGGAGTCGCCCCCAGCGGCGGTCGAATCGCTGCGCAGGCTGTCATGCGGCGTGAGCGCGGTACCGGCGAGGGTCACGAGCATCGAGGCGCTGTCCGCGGGGGCCGTGGCGGTGGGCGCCGCCGCCGCCGCCGCGGGCGTCTTCGCCGTATCGAACGCCGTGGCCGGCATGGGTCTCGGAGCGATGGCGCTCCTGCCGCCCAGCAGGGCGCGGAGCTGCGCTGGCGGCCGGACGGCGAGGGCGCCCCCGCCGATGACCAGGGCGAGGGCCACGAAGACGAGCCCACCGCGGCGCCGGCGCGGCGGCGGCGCCACCACCGGTCGCGGGCGCGATGTCGTCGCGCTGACCGCCGGCACGACGGCCGGCGTCATCATGCGCGTTGCCGCACCGACGGCGAGGGCAGCGCCACGGAAGGTGGGCAGGCCGGTGGCGCCGCGCACGTCGCGCGCGAAATCCAGCACGTTGCCGTAGCGGTCGTCCGGCTCGGGTGCGAGCGCACGGTCGAGCGCCTTCTGCACTCGGGGCGGCCAGGGCACGTTCGGCTTCACCTCGCTGAGGGTGAGCGGCCTGGCGGTCAGGCGCTGCACCAGCGACTGCTTGGAGGTGAGCGCCGGATGCGGCAGCACGCCGGTGAGCATGTTGAACAGCACGAGCCCCAGCGAGTAGAGGTCGGTGCGCGCGTCCAGCGCCTCACCGGCGATCTGCTCCGGGCTCATGTACTCCGGTGTCCCGATCGCCACGCCGAGCGAGGTGACCGTCTGGTCGCCGGCCTGGGTGGTCTTCGCGATGCCGAAGTCCACGATCTTCGCCTGCTCGCGGCCGTCGTGCTGCGTGGTGACGAGGATGTTGTCCGGCTTCAGGTCGCGGTGGACGA
>CAMLIU010000102.1 GCA_946479995.1 uncultured Gemmatimonadota bacterium
CGATGAACTCGCCCATGATGCGCATCACGCGCCAGGTGTCGGTGCGCGTGAAGTCGCGCGAGCCGCGACGGTCGGTGGCGGGAAGCGCGAGGAGCTTCTCGTCCTCCGTGATCGGCTGCACGAGGTCGCGGAGGTCATCGTCCACCTTGCGCGTGGCGCCGCTGGTGCGGCGCTCGGTGCGCTGCGACGGCGGCACGCGTCCCGCCGCCCGGTGTCCCTCCTCGGTGCGCTCGCGCAGGAAGTCCTGCGCTTCGGCCTGCGCAGCGGCGAGCCGCTCGGGGTTGGCGCGCTTGCCGGTGGCGGTCCGCGGTGCGCGTGACTTCACCTTCCGGCGGTCAGCGGGATCGACGACTTTCGCCTTGTCGGCCGTGTTGGCTTTCGAGCTCGATCGCGTCGAGCTGCCTTTGCGAGTTGCCATGCGGGAGTGTAGCGGGGAGGCGCCGTCCCGCGCCAGCGACCCGATGGGTCAGCGCGCGTCCCTGTCGGAGCGGTAGAACTCCTCGATGCACGCCGTGACGAGGCGGTCCCACAGCTCCTCGTGCGCTCGCGGGTCGAGGTAGCGCGCCTCGGGAATGTCGCGCCAGATGCGGCGCAGCTCGATCAACAGGCGCTCGGCGCGCACGGCGTCGCGCGCGCGGGCTTCGTCGGCGAGGACGCGCGCTGCCTGCCGCAGCGGCTGTGCGGCGTCCGTCTCGTCGGAGAGAAGCACGTGGGCGGGCGTGTCACTGAGCACGCGCCGCAGCTCCGCGGACCCGGTTGGGAGCTCTGGGCTCGAGTTTTCGAGTTGGCTCATTGCTGACCGGCGGGCCGTGCACAGCCACGGCGATTGGAAGGCGGGCGCGTCGCGGCCGGACGCCACGTACACTCGCACCGCTGCGCGTAAGCTACCTCGGCGCGCTAACGGCGCAAGTAATTATGTGACAATGCTTTAGATGAGTGGTAAAGTACGGAAACGTACAGTTACCGGCGGAATGACGACGCTCGCCCCGGCAGCAGCCGATCGAACTGCTCGCGGATCACGCCGTAGCACTCGCACGACGCCGCCTCGAGCCCGGCCCTGTCGAGCACCTGGATGGTGCCGCGGCTGTAGCGGATGAGCGCCGCCTGCTGCAGCGCACTCGCGGCGACGCTCACGCCGGCTCGCCGCACGCCGAGCATCTCGGCGAGGAACTGCTGCTTGAGGGGAAACTCGTCGCGTTCCACGCGGTCGTGCGTCATCAGCAGCCAGCGCGCGCAGCGCTGCTCGATGCCATGCAGCCGGTTGCACGCCGCTCCCTGCGCAACCTGCGTCAGGTACGCCTGTGCGTAGCGATTGACGAGGCGCCTCAGCTCCCGCTCGCGCTCGACGAGGTCGGCGACGACCGTCGCCGGAGCACGCTGCGCCCTGCCCGGCACCTGGCAGAACATCCGGGTCTCGCTGGAGACCGCGTCCATCAGGGCAGGCAGTCCCGCCACCCCCTCGTTGCCGATGGTGCCGGTCTCCACCGTGCTGCCATCGCGCATGTCGTTCACCACCGAGATGATGCAGCTCTCGGGAAACCAGACGAACTCGTACGGCTGGCCGGGATTGGCAACCGGCTCACGCACGTCGAGCATCACCGACTCGAGGGAGGGCAGCAGCTCGTCGATGAGGCCATCGGGAAGCGCTTCGAGCAGGCGGTTGCGTGGCGGCGCGGGGTTGGGAGGCGTGTCGTGTGACGCGGGCGCTGGGCTGGACATCGCGTGATTCGGCGTGACTGAATGCAGTGGCTGACCTGCGCCACCAATGAGAGCGGACAAGGGGTGCATAATCGCGGCCAGCCGCAGCACGTGCGCTTGCCCGCGGGATGACACGCCGTTTCTGTTCGCCCATGTCGCACCCACTGCACCAGTGCCGGTAATCGTCCTCGTCGCCGACGGCGCACGCCCCGACACATTCAGCGGCACGCTCGAGCGCTTCCCCGCCCTGCGCCAGCTGCGCGAGGAAGGCGCGATGCACACGGTGACGTCGGTGTTTCCGTCGGTGACGGGACCGGCGTATCTCCCCTTCCTGCTTGGACGCTTCCCCGCCTCGGTGGGCATTCCGGGGCTGCGCTGGTACGACCGCTCGCGCGAGTGCTGCGGCTGGCCCGACTACGCGCGCAGCTACGTGGGGTGGCAGATGGGTCGCATCAACGGCGACCTCGATCCGACGGCGCCGACGATGTTCGAGCTCGTGCCACGCAGCGTGGCCGCGTTCAGCGTGGTGACCCGCGGGCTCGCGCGCGCCGACAGCCTGGCCGCGCTCACTCCCCGGTCGGCGGTTCGTGCCGCGCTCACGCACTTCCGCGGTCGCGCCGAACGATGGATCGACATCGACCGCGAGGTGTCGGACGCCGTGCTGGCGCGCGCGCGGGACGACCGGCCGGACTACCTGTTCGCCGCGCTCACGGGAATCGACAAGGCCTCACATGCCCGCGGGCACGACGCGCCCCTGGTGTTTGACGCACTGGCCGTGGTGGACGAGCTGACGGGTCGCCTGCGCGCCCAGGCCGAGCGCGACGGCTGGTGGCACGAGACGCACCTGTGGATCGTGAGCGATCATGGGCATGCACCGGTCCACGTGCACGACGACCTGGCGCGCGAGATCGCCGGTCTCGGGCATCGCACGGTCGCGCATCCGTGGTCGGCGGGGTTCGGGTCCGAGGTGGCGGTGATGGTGAGTGGCAACGCGATGGCACACCTCTACCTCGACCTGCAGCGCCGCACGCGGCCGGGCTGGACGGCGCTCGCCACGCGCTGGGATCCGCTCGCGGAATGGCTGCTCGCGCGTCCATCGGTGGACCTGATGATCCTCGCCGAGGGTGCCGAGCGATGCGAGGTGCGCAGCAGGCGCGGCGCGGCGACGATCTCGCGGCGCGGAAGCCGTTACGGGTACCGCCGCACAACTGGCGACCCGCTCGGCCTCGGCGCGGACGTGGAAGGCGATGCCGACGAGGTGTACGAGGCAACGTTCGAGAGCGACTATCCCGACGGCATCGTACAGGCCGCCGTGCTCGCGGGCGCTGCGCGCTCCGGCGACATCATCCTCTCGGCGGCGCCGGGGCACGACTTCCGCGCGCGCTACGAGCCGATCCCGCACCGGAGCGCGCATGGCGCGCTGCATCGTGATCACATGCTCGTGCCGCTGCTGATGAATCGCGCGCCGCGGCTCGTGCCGAGGCGGACGACGGATCTCTTTCCCAGTGCGCTCGCCGCGCTTGGCGTGGCAGCGCCAACGGTTCTGGACGGAAGATCGTTTCTCTGAGCGTGGAAGGTGGGTCCCGACAGTCGCTCCGCGACTGCGGGATCTCCCCTGGGTTCACTCACACCGGAGTGTCGTACATGCGCTCATCGCTCGTTCTCGCCATCGTGCTGTCCACTGCCGTCGCGATGCCGGCGGCGGCGCAGTTCCCCCCCGACCACCCGAAGAACCTCAAGGTCCTGCCGATGGACATTCCGGTGCGCGCGCTGCTGGACACCATGCGCAGCTTCACCGGTGCGCTGGGGGTGCGCTGCAACTACTGCCACGTGGGGCAGGAGGGAGCGCCGCTGACCAGCTACGACTTCGCCGCCGACGACAAGCCGGAGAAGGCGAAGGCGCGCGTGATGATGCGGATGGTGAAGGCGATCGACGGCGAATACCTCACGCAGCTCCCGTCACGGTCGCAGCCGGCGGTGGTGGTGACGTGCATGACCTGCCACCGCGGCGTAAGCGTTCCCCGCCCCCTCGACCAGGTGGTCCTTGCCGCATACGACTCGGGCGGCGTGGACAGCGCCGAGGCGAAGTACAACGCGCTGCGCGAGCGCTACTACGGTCGCGCGAGCTACGACTTCAGCGAGACGGCACTGGCGGCGGTGTCGCAGTCGCTCCTGACGCGCGGCAAGGCCGCGGACGCCGTGAAGCTCAGCGCGCTCAACACGCGCATGTCCCCGAACTCCGCGTTCGCGTTCCGCCAGGCGGCCGACGCGCAGCTCGCGGCGGGCGACACGGCCGCCGCGGTGGCCAGCCTGCAGCGTGCCCTCGCCATCAACCCCAACGACCAGCAGGTCAAGCGCACCCTCGATCGCCTGAAGAAGCCGTGAGCACCTGACCTTCCGACCTTCCGACCTTCCGGCCCTCAGTCGTCCACCCTCACCTCGAACCCCTCCCGCTCGAGCCGCGCGACCACCGCATCCATGTGCTCCTGGCCGCGCGTCTCGAGGGTCATCCCGATCCGCACGTCGCGCACGCTGATGTCGGCAAAGGCGCGGCTGTGGGCGACGTCGAGCACGTTCGCGCCTTCCTCGGCGACGATGGCGGTGAGGCGCGCGAGGTGGCCGGGCCGGTCGCGCACCGTGACGGCGAGGCGCGCCAGGCGCCCGTCGGCGACGAGGCCGCGATCGACGATCCGCTCCACGAGGTTCACGTCGATGTTGCCACCGCTCAGGATCATCACGGCCACATCCTCCGGACGGAGGGGAAGCTTGCCGCCCAGCATCGCGGCAAGCGAGGTGGCCCCAGCCCCTTCGGCGAGCACCTTCTGGTGCTCGAGCAGCAGGTGCACGGCGCTCGCGATCTGCACCTCGTCCACCGTGACGATGTCGTCCACGTAGCGCTCGATGAGCGGAAAGGTGCGATCCCCCACGCGCTTCACGGCGATGCCGTCCGCGATGGTGTCGGAGGACTCGATCTTCACCACGTGCCCCGCCTTGCGGGACGCGAGCGCCGATGGCGCTGCCGCGGCCTCGACGCCGAACACGCGGACCTCCGGCCGCTGCTCCTTGACTGCGAGGGCGATGCCGGAGATCAGGCCGCCACCGCCAATGGGAACGACGAGAGCGGTGAGCGAGGGGAGCTGCTCGAGCAGCTCGAGGCCGATCGTTCCCTGCCCCGCGATGACACGCTCGTCGTCGAAGGCGTGCACGAGCGTCATGCCGCGTTCACGCTCGATGCGCTGCGCCTCGTCCATGGATTCCGAGAGAGTCGCGCCATGGAAGGTGACCGCCGCCCCGAAGCGGCGCGTGTTGGCCACCTTGATCAGCGGCGTCTCCGTGGGCATCACCACCTCCACCGGCACGCCGAGCCGCGCGCCGTGGTAGGCGACGGCCTGGGCATGGTTGCCGGCGCTGGCCGTCACGACGCCACGCGAACGCTCCTCCGCCGAGAGGTCGAGCAGGCGGTTGAGGGCGCCGCGATCCTTGAAGGAGCCGGTGCGCTGGGTGTTCTCCAGCTTGAGCCAGGCGTCGCACGGCAGCCGGTTGCGCAGCGCGAGCGCCGGAATCACGGGAGTGAGCACGACGCCATTGCTGATGCGCTCGCGCGCGGCGCGGATGTCGGTGAGAGTCGGCATGCGGTCAGTGCGTGGGAACGGTCTCGCGCGCTTGCGCCGGAAGCATCACGCCCTCGAGGAAGAACGCCGAGAGCTCGGCACGTCCGCCGAGCCCGGACTTCTGGTAGACGGCCACCGCATGCTGGCGCACCGTGCGCTCGCTCCGTCCCGTCTCGAACGCGATCACCTTGTGGCTCTTCCCCTTGAGGAGTCCCAGTGCCACGTCGCGTTCCGCCGCGGTGAGCCCCCATGCCTCGAAGCGCTCGTCCATCGCGCGGCCGAGCCCCTCGAGGGCGGAGCGGGCGCTGTCCCGCCAGGCGTCACGTTCGGCGGCCTGCACCTGGAGCGCGTGGCGCGTCTCGACGAGCGAGCGCCGGGCACGCCACCAGCCGGTCCACAGCGCCACGACGCTCATGATGGCGCCGGCGATGAGCACCACTTCATAGAAGACGTGCAGCGACCAGAGGCTTTCCGGCGCGTCGAGCCAGAGATCGAGCCCGCCGCCGATGATCGCCAGCAGGAGGACGGCAGCCAGCAGCCAGCGGAGCCCGCGGCCATCCTCGTCGAGTTCGTCGTCGAACATCCTTCCCTCCGTCATTCGCTCGCCAGCGGCGCGGCGTGGGCGCATCCGGCAAACGTCGTAGACCTTCCGAACATACGTCCGATACCCGGTCCAGGGGCGATCCGGCAACCTGCAGCCACACCTCCACAAGGAGCCTGTCCGTGTTGCCGAACCCACTGCACCCCGCCGTCGTGCACTTCCCGATCGTACTGGCCTTCCTGCTTCCCCTCTTTGCCATCGGTGCGCTGGTGGCCATCCGCAAGGGCGCCCGACCGCTGCGCGCCTGGTCCCTCCCTCTCGCTGTCGGGGCCGCGCTCACCCTGAGCTCGTGGGTCGCCGTCGAGACCGGTGAGGACCAGGACGAGCGGGTCGAGCGCGTGGTGGCCGAGCAGCCGCTCGAGACGCACGAGGAGCGCGCCGAGCTGTTCCTCACCCTGTCCGGCGTGGTGCTGCTCGTGTCGGCCACCGGGCTCGCTGGCGGCG
>CAMLIU010000103.1 GCA_946479995.1 uncultured Gemmatimonadota bacterium
ATGCACCGCAACATCGCTGTCATTGCCGCGCTGGCGCTCGTCGCCGCCGCGTGTGGCGATTCCTCGAAGAAGCCGGACAGCACCGGCGCAGCGACGACGAGCTCCTCTGGCGTGGCGCTCACCGGCGCCGGCGCCACCTTCCCCTATCCGCTCTACAGCAAGTGGTTCGACGCGTACGCGTCGAAGACGGGAGTGAAGATCAACTACCAGTCCATCGGTTCTGGCGGCGGCATCCGCCAGCTCTCCGAGCAGACGGTGGACTTCGGCGCCAGCGACGCGCCGATGACCGATGCCGAGATGGCGAAGGCCAAGGGCGGCCCGATCCTGCACTTCCCGATGACGCTGGGGGCCGTGGTGCTCACCTACAACCTCCCGGGAGTCACGACGCCGTTGAAGCTGACGGGCGACGTGCTGGCCGCCATCTACCAGGGGCAGATCACGAAGTGGAACGACGCGCGCATCGCCGCCCTGAACCCGGGCGTGGCCCTGCCGGCGAGCGACATCCTGGTCGTGCACCGCTCCGACGGCTCGGGCACGAGCTACGTCTTCACGGACTATCTCTCCGCGGTGAGCCCGGCGTGGGCGACGAAGCCGGGAAGAGGAAAGGAGCTGCAGTGGCCGGTCGGGCTTGGCGCCAAGGGCAATGAGGGCGTGGCGGGCCAGGTGAAGCAGTCGCCGGGCGCGATCGGCTACGTGGAGCTGGCGTACGCGAATCAGAACAGGATGCCGGTGGCGCAGCTGAAGAATGCTAACGGCGAATTCGTCGCGCCGAGCACGGCCTCGGTCACCGCCGCTGCTGCTGGCGCGGTGTCGAAGCTGCCGGCGAACACCGACTACCGGGTATCCATCGTGAACGCCCCCGGCGCAGGCGCCTATCCGATTTCCTCCTTTACCTGGATCCTCGTCTACAAGAAGGAAGCGGACGCCGGCAAGCGGGCGAAGCTGGTGGACTTCCTGAAGTGGGCGCTGACCGATGGCCAGTCCATGGCGCCGTCGCTGGACTATGCGCCACTGCCCGACACGATGCGGACGGCGCTGGTGGCGAGGTTGGGGGAGATCCAGTAGCGGACGGTCTGACGGTCTGACGGTCTGACGGTCTGACGGACTGACGGTCTGACGGTCTGACGGTCCGACGGTCTGACGGTCGGAGACAAGGTCGGAAGGTCGGAACGGCAATCTCGTTTCCGGCCTTCCGACCTTCTGGCCTTCCGGCCTTCCTCGTCACCCCCCGTGCTTGATCGTCTTCCCCTCCGCCAGGAACACCGCGTCCTCGCCGATGTTCGTCGCCAGGTCGGCCACACGCTCGATGTTGCGGCTCACGTTCAGGTATTCCACGGAGAGGCCGATGGTGCGCGGGTCGGCCATCATGTGAGTGAGGAGGATGCGGAACACCGCCTCGTGCATCGAGTCGATCTGGTCGTCGCGGGAGCAGACGTCGCGGCCGAGGGCTCCGTCGCCGCGGAGGAAGGCGTCGATCGAGTCGCTCAGCATGGCGCGGGCGCGACGGGCCATGTCTTCCAGCGTCGGGTCGGGCTTGAGGGTGGCTCCCTCCGTGGCGAGGCGCTTCGCGGATTCCGCGATGTTCACCGCGTGATCGCCGACGCGCTCCAGGTCGCTCGTCACCTTGATGGCGCTCACGATGAAACGGAGGTCGCGCGCCATCGGCTGCTGGAGGGCGAGCAGTTCGAGCGCGGCGGACTCGAGTTCCAGCTCCATGCGATCGAGCTCGCGATCGGCGTCGATCACGGCGTCAGCCTTGCCGACGTCGCGGTTGAGCAGCGCCTCCACCGCGAGCTCCACCAGCGCTTCCGCCTTCTCCGACATGGCGAGAAGCCGCCGATTGAGCGCGGTGAGCTGATCGTGAAAGTGTCTGAATGGGGCTTCCGTCGGGGTCATCCGAATCTCCCGGTGATGTAGGCCTCGGTGCGCTCCTCGCGCGGGCTGGTGAACAGGCGCTGCGTCTCCTCCATCTCCACGAGATGGCCGAGGTAGAAGAACGCCGTCCGGTCCGAGATGCGCGCCGCCTGCTGCAGGTTGTGCGTGACGATCACGATCGTGAGCTCGCTCTTCAGCTCGTACACCAGCTCCTCGATCTTCTGGGTGGCGATCGGGTCGAGCGCGGAGGCCGGTTCGTCGAGCAGCAGGATCTCCGGTTCGTTCGCGAGTGCCCGGGCGATGCAGAGGCGCTGCTGCTGTCCGCCGCTCAGCGCCAGCGCGCTCTCTCGCAGGCGGTCCTTCACCTCGTCCCAGAGTGCGGCGTTGCGCAGGGCCGACTCCACGACGTCGTCCAGCTCTGCGCGCGAGAGGCGGCGGTTGATGCGCGGCCCGTACGCAACGTTGTCGTAGATGGAGCGCGGAAATGGATTGGAGCGCTGGAACACCATCCCAACGCGCTGCCGCAGCGTGACGACGTCCATCCCGCCCTGATAGATGTCCTCGCCGTCGAGCCGGATCGACCCGGACGGCCGTACGCCCGGAATGAGCTCGTTGAGCCGGTTGATGGACCGGAGGAAGGTGGACTTCCCGCAGCCCGACGGGCCGATGAGGGCGGTGACCGATCGCGGCACGATCGACATGTTGATGTCGAACAGCGCCTGACGCTTGCCGTACCAGAAATCGAAGTGCTCCACCTCGAGCCGGCCGCGATCTTCAGGTATGGCGTCCTGCCCGATGGAGACCGGCGCCAGCGCCGTCATCCGAACCTCCCGGTGATGTAGGCCTCGGTGCGCTCGTCGCGCGGCGTGGTGAACATCACGCGCGTCGGTGCCACCTCGACGAGGCGCCCGGCGAGCATGAACACCGTCTGGTCGGAGACGCGGGCGGCCTGCTGCAGGTTGTGCGTCACGATGATGACGGTCATGGATTGCCGGAGCTCGTACACCAGCTCCTCCACCTTCTGCGTGCTGAGCGGATCGAGCGACGCGGTCGGTTCGTCGAGGAGGAGGATCTCCGGGCCGGTGGCGAGCGCCCGCGCGATGCACAAGCGCTGCTGCTGGCCTCCGGAGAGGCCGACCGCGCTGCCGCGCAGGCGATCCTTCACCTCGTCCCACAGCGCCGCCTGGCGAAGGGCGCGTTCCACGGCCTCGTCCAGCTCGCCGCGCGAGAGGCGGCGGCCCGGCTGCACCCGCAGCCCCGCCGCCACGTTGTCGCGAATGGACATCGTGGGAAAGGGGGTCGGACGCTGGAACACCATGCCGATGTGCCGGCGAAGGGCGATCGGATCCACGCCATCGGCGTAGATGTCCTGGTCGTGAAAGAACACGTGGCCCTCCACGCGCGCCGTCGGCACGGACTCGTGCATGCGGTTGAGGCAGCGCAGGAGGGTGGACTTGCCGCACCCCGACGGTCCGATGATCGCCGTCACCTCGTGTGCGAGGATCTCCAGCGACACCTCGCGCACCGCCTGCGTCTCGCCGAACCAGGCGCTGAGCGAATCGATGCGCAGGATCGGCGAGGAGGGCGTTGCAGCCGGCTCGGCGGCCGCTTCGCGAACCGGCATCCGCAGCGCGGCGGTGGCGTCAGTCATGCCCGGCTCCATGCCGCGCCCTGGTCATCACTCGCGCGATGATGCTGATCAGCAGCACGAGGCCGATGAGCACGAGCGATCCGGCCCACGCCTGCGCGTGCCAGTCGTCGTAGGGTCCGGTGGCATACGTGTAGATCTGCAGCGGAAGTGCGGCGATCGGCTGCGTGAGGTCGGTGGACCAGAACTGGTTCCCCATCACGGTGAACAGCAGTGGTGCCGTCTCTCCAGCCACGCGCGCGATGGCCACGAGCACGCCGGTGACGATGCCGCCGAGCGCGGTGCGCAGCACGATCTGCAGCGAGGTGCGCCAGCGCGGATACCCGAGGGCGAGCGCCGCCTCCCGGAGCGACTGCGGCACGGTGCGAACCATCTCCTCGGTGGTGCGCGTCACGAGGGGAATCATCATCGCGCCGATGGCCGCGCCACCGGCCAGCGCCGAGAAGTGGCCGAGCGGCTTCACGAGAAACTCCCAGGCGAAGATGCCCATCACGATCGAGGGCAGTCCGTTCAGCACGTCGGCGAGGAATCGCACCAGCTCGGCGAGCTTCGTTCCCTTGTGCTCGGCCAGGTACAGGCCGGCGCCGATCCCGACCGGCAGCCCGATCACCGACGCCACGCCGACGAGGATCAGTGTGCCGACGATGGCGTTGGCCATGCCGCCGCCCGGCTCCCCTGCCGGCCGCGGCATGTGGGTGAAGAAGTCGAGCGAGAGCGCGCCCGCCCCTTCCTTGAGCAGGTAGCCGAGGATCACTATCAGCGGCACGACGGCCACGGCCGCGGAGAGGAAGGTAAGGGCGATCATGATCCAGCTCGACGCTCGACGACGCGCGAGCGGTCGGGTGCGGGCCCGCGCCGGCCGCGTGCGGCCCGGCAGCACGCCGGTGCTCATCGACTCAACCCGCCCACGCGGCGGACCAGCATGCGCGCGCCGGCATTCACGAGCAGCGTGATCACGAGCAGCACGAAACCCACCGCCATGAGCGCCGAGAGGTGGATGTCGGTAGTGGCCTCCGAGAACTCGTTCGCGATGAGCGAGGCCATGGTGTACCCCGGCGCGAAGAGCGACGCCGACAGCTCGTGGCGGTTGCCGATGAGCATCGTGACGGCCATCGTCTCGCCCAGGGCGCGGCCCAGGCCGAGGATGACCCCGCCGAGAATCCCCGTCTTCGCGTACGGCACCACGGCGCCGGTGATCGTCTCCCACCGGGTGGCGCCGAGCGCGAGCGCTGCCTCCCGCTGGGCCCGAGGCACGGCGAGCAGCACCTCGCGCGACACCGCGGCGATGAACGGCAGGATCATGATGGCGAGGATCAGGCTCGCGGCGAGGACGCTCGGACCATAGGCCGGCCCGCTGAAGAAGGGAGTCGCTCCCAGATGCAGCGTATCGCGCAGGAAGGGCATGATGTCCGTGCGCAGCAGCGGCAGCAGGACGAAGATCCCCCACAGGCCGAACACCACGCTCGGCACGGCGGCGAGCAGGTCGATGAAGAACGCGATCGGCTGGCGGAGCCAGCTCGGTGCGAATTCCGAGAGGAAGATGGCCCCGCCAACCGCGAGCGGCGTGGCGATGACGAGCGCGATGGCCGAGGTGAGCAGCGTACCGGCGATGGCCGGCGCGGCCCCGAACTGGCCCTGCACGGGATCCCAGGTGCTCGAGGTCAGGAAGCCGAAGCCGAACCGTCGCAGCGCGGGCCATCCCGCTGCCCCCACCTCGATGAAGATGAGGAGCAGGAGGATGGGAATGCACAGCGCGAAGAAGAGGATCGCCGCGCGGTAGATCCGGTCAGCGACGACCGAGCCCTGGATGGACGGCCGTCTGGCCGACGCTACGGTGGTTGCAGGTGACGTCATCGCAGGAGAAGCTCGTCACTCCACGTCTCGGAACCACGAATCGCGTGTAACGATCCGGTCACGAGTAACATACTCGTTCCTTGTGCCGTTACATGATCAAGACCAACTCATGTCGGTTTCGTGATCCGGCCACTCGACTTTCCCTTGGTCTCGCCGCCACCGGTGCGCGGCGCGGCTCGCAAGGCTCCTTCCCCTACGCTCTCCTCATGCCCTCGTCGATTCGCTCCCGGATCCCGTCGCTTCGTGCCGCTCTCGTGCTCGGTGCGGCCCTGGCCGCGCCGCTCGGCGCGCAGCAGACCGCCCCATCATCGGCGCCGGCGCCGAAGCCCGCGCTCGATTTCTCCGGCTTGCTGTTCGGCAACTACCAGTACAACACCGGTCTCTCCAACCGGAACACCAACGCCTTCACCCTCGATCGCGCCTACCTGACGTTCAAGATGGCCGCTGGTGAGCGCACGAGCATCCGCGTCACGACCGACGTCTTCCAGGACGGCGGCGGCAACGCGTACACCGTGCGGGCGAAGTACGCATATCTGCAGTACGACGTCCCGAAGTTCTCGAATGGCGCCGCGCTCCTCGCGCGCGTCGGCATCCTGCACACCGTGGAGATCGACCACGAGGAGACCTTCTGGCCGCGCTACCTCACCAACAGCGGGGTGGAGCGCGCCGGCTTCTTCTCCTCCGCCGATGTCGGCATCGCGTCGCAGCTCTCGCTGCCCAACCGGCTCGGCGAGGTGTACGCGGCCATCACCAACGGGCCGGGCTACGCCAGCAAGGAAGTGGATCGGTTCAAGGACTTCCAGGCGCGACTCTCCCTCACGCCGCTGATGGGCAGCACCTCGGTGCCCGCGTTGTTCCGCACCTTCACCCTCACCGGGTGGGCGTACAAGGGTGCCGTGGGCAGCAAGTTCGCCAGCGGCGGTGCGGGGCAGGTGGGGCCGATCGGGGAGGCGA
>CAMLIU010000104.1 GCA_946479995.1 uncultured Gemmatimonadota bacterium
CGGGGCGCGAGGACGTCGAGACGATCGCCACCGGCGCGCGCGCGGCGGCGGCCGGCGGCTTCACGGCGGTGTGCGCGATGCCGAACACCGAGCCCGTCACCGACAATCAGGCGGCGGTGGGGTTCATCATCCGGCAGGCGCTCCGCGCCGGCGCGGCGCGCGTGTACCCGATCGGCGCCATCTCGGTGGGGCAGAAGGGCGAGGCGCTCGCCGAGTTCGGCGAGATGGTGGGCGCGGGCGCGATCGCGGTGAGCGACGACGGCAAGCCGGTGGTGAGCGCGCAGCTCATGCGCAGCGCGCTCGAGTACGCGCGCACCTTCGGCATCCCGGTGGCCGACCACTGCGAGGAGCCGACCCTCGCCGCGAATGGCGCGATGAATGAGGGCATCGTCAGCGCGCGGCTCGGCCTCAAGGGCATTCCCGCGGAGGCCGAGGAGATCATGGCCATCCGCGACATCCTCCTCGCGCGCCGCACCGGCGGGCACATCCACCTCTGCCACATGAGCACGCGCGGCTCGGTGGAGCTCATCCGCTGGGGGAAGGAGCGCGGCATCAACGTCACCGCCGAAGTGTGTCCGCATCACCTCTCGCTGACCGAGGAGGCGGTCGAGGGCTACGACACCAACGCCAAGATGAACCCGCCGCTGCGCACCGCGGACGACGTGGCCGCACTCCAGGAGGCGGTACGCGACGGCACGATCGACCTCATCGCCACCGACCACGCTCCACATCACTACGACGAGAAGGAACGCGAGTTCGCTGACGCGCCCAACGGCATCGTCGGGCTCGAGACCGCGCTCGCCGTAAACCTCACCTGGCTCGTGCACGGCGGTGTGACGGACATCACCACGTTGATCGATCGCATGTCGTGCGCGCCGACGCGCGTGTTCCGCCTCCCGGGCGGCACGCTGCGGCGTGGCAGCGTGGGCGACGTGACGGTGTTCGATCCGGACGTGCAATGGACCGTGGATCCCGCCCGCTTCATCTCCAAGGGAAGGAACAGTCCCTACGCGGGCCAGACGCTGCGCGGGCGCGCCGAGATCACGGTGGTGGATGGACGCGTGATCTATCGCCGGGACAGGGCGTCGTAACGCACACTGCCACGACGGTACTCGGTACCTCGTACCCTCTACCGAGTACCAGGTACTGTACGCGGTACGGTATTTGGTGTACGCTCTACCCTGTACCTACCCAGTACCCTGTACCGGATACCGCGTACCAGGTACCGCGGTAGCAGGGTCCCCACGCAGCGATTCATCCCTATGACCGACGATCCTCGACGCGACGATGCGGCGGACGACTCGGGTCCGTCGGCGGAAGCTGCTTCTCCGGTGAGCGCCGTTGGCGCGCTCATGGAGGAGCGCCGCCGGTATGAGGCCTGGCTCGCCGCGCTCGAGGCGCGACGCGCCGAAACGCCGAAGCACGTCTTCACGCGCGTGCACGCCGATTACACGTCGCGGCTCGAGTCGGTGATCGAGCGGCTCGTCACCCACACCGACGGTCTGCGCGCCGAGCTCACCACGCTCACCACCCGCATCGCGTCGCTCGACGAGCAGCGGCACCGAGCGCGCGACGAGCGGGCGGAAGCGGAGCTGCGCGCGCACGTGGGCGAGCTCTCAGAGAATGCGTGGAAGGAGATGCTGGCGGCCAGCGACGCACTCATCGCTTCGCTTGCGGCGCAGCACGCCGCGGCGGAGGAGGACCTTCGTCGCACGCGCGAACTGCTCGCCGACGCCGAACGGCCGCCGACCCCGGTACCGCCACCGGCCCAGGTGGAGGCGCCTTCGGCGGAGAGTGCCGGGGCGTCGAACTCCACCACCGCGAGCGCGGCTTCCGCGAAGCCATCTGAGCCCGTCGCGCCGGCCCCTGATACCGCGCTCGGCGGCGCGCACGTCCCCGACGCGGCCCAGACGAATGCCGACCAGGCGACGGGGCCGAACGGCAAGCCGGTTCCGGTGCCCGGCGACGCCTCGTTCGACGAGCTGGCCTTCCTGCAGTCGGTCGTGGACGTCTCCAACGGCGACCAGCCCGCGGCCCCGCCCACGCCGGCGCCTGCGCCAGCTCCCGCGCGCCCGACCGGTTCGGCCCCGGCTCCGTCGTCGCCGGGCGTCCCCCAGCGTCGCGAGCCCTTCACCGCCCGCAAGCCGGAGCCGCGGCCCGAGGATCGGATCCAGAAGCAGGGGGAAGGCACGGCGCCGCTCCTCCGTCCGAAGCCCGCCGGCGGCAGCTCGCTCGCGGCGAACATCAGCGGCAACAACCCGATCATCCTGAAGGACAAGCCGAACGAGTCGGCGAAGACCCTCAAGTGCGCCGAGTGCGGCGCGATGAACTACCCGACGGAGTGGTACTGCGAGCGCTGCGGAGCCGAGCTGGCATCGCTGTAGCAGGTAGGTGCGCAGGTCAGTAGGTGGGACGAACGACGAAGGGCGGATCGGCTATGCCGATCCGCCCTTCAGCCTTCCGGACCCACAAGCCCGGCTACGAAACTACGCGGTTGCCGCAGCCTTCGACATCTTGCTCTTGTGCCGGGCGGCGAGATTCTTGTGAACCAGCCCCTTGCGGGCGGCACGGTCGAGGAGGCTCACGGCCTGCTTCCGCTCTTCTGCGGTAGCCGTCGGCGCCTTCGCCTTCTTGAGGGCGGTGCGGAGCGCGGAGCGCTGGGCGCGGTTCCGCACGGTCGCGGCGCGCGACTTCCGCATGTTCTTCTTCGCGGATGCGATGTTCGGCACGAAAATCTCCAGAAATTCAGTAGTGCTCGCGATTGTCGCGAGCACTGAACGTACTCCGGCGTGAAAGCGAAGTCAAGCTGCCACAGCGCTTTACTCTCCTCCCGAGCGCGGCTACCTTACGCCCGTTGCGCACCCCTGGCTCGCAGGGAGCGCGTGCCCTTCGCCCGCTCCTGTTGCATACTCTCCAGACTATCCTGCTCGTCGGGCCAGTCCTGCTGTTTTCGGTCATCGCGCACGAGATCGCGCATGGCTACGTCGCCCTTCTCCAGGGTGACCGGACCGCCCTCGACGCAGGCCGCCTCAGCTGGAACCCGGTGAGGCACATCGACTTCTTCATGACGATCCTCCTGCCGCTCATCATGATCGTCGGCTCCATGGCCGTCGGCGGGCCGGCAGTCGTCCTCGGGGGTGCGAAGCCGGTGCCGGTGGATCCGCGCAACTATCGCCACCCCCGCCGCGGCGACATCCTCGTCTCCCTCGCCGGCGTGGCCACGAACCTGCTCGTCGCCGTGCTCTGCGTCGGCCTGATCGCCTTCGCCGGCGGGCTCGCTCGTGCCGTGCCCGCCCTCGAGGTCACGCTCGGCATCCTGCAGGCGATGTTCGTGTATGGCATCCTGCTCAACGCGGTCCTCATCGCCTTCAACCTGCTCCCCATTCCGCCCCTCGATGGGTCGCACGTCGTCAAGTACCTCCTGCCGCGGCCGCTCGCGATCGCGTACGTGCGCTTCGGCCGCTATGGCATCGTCGTGCTCATCCTGCTGCTCAGCTTCGGCCAGCGCGCACTCGACGCCTGGCTCACCCCCGCCTTCAACGCGGCGCAGCAGGCGCTTGGCCTCGTCGGTGCATTCGTCCTTCCCACGGCGACACAATGGCTGAAGTGAGCGAGCTCGCCGCCGGTCCCGACGTCATCGCGGCGTCGGGCGAGACGCCGCCGCCGGCGTTCGTCGTCGAGCTCACCGAGTTCTCCGGTCCGCTCGACCTGCTGCTCTCCCTCATCCGCGAGGAGCAGCTCGACATCTACGACATCCCCATCGCTCGCGTGGCCGAGCAGTTCCTCGCGCGCATCCGGACCCTGCAGCTGAACGAGGCGGCCGACTACCTCGAGATGGCCGCACGCCTGCTGCGCATCAAGGCCCAGATGCTGCTGCCGCGTGCCGAGGGCGACGAGGCGTGGGACGATCCGCGCGCCGAGCTCGTGCGTCGCCTGCTCGAGTACCAGCAGATGCGCGAGGTGGTGGACGTGCTCGAGCGCGCGGGGGAGGAGCGCCGCTCCCGCTTCGCGCGCGCGTACCTTCCGCAGGCACCCGCGCCACCGGAGGCGCCGCTCGCCCTCTCGCTCGGCGAGCTGCTCGCCGCCGTGGATCGCATCCTTCGCGTGGCGAAGGATCCGGCCATTCATGACGTCGTCCCCCGATCGCTCGACGTGCCGGGCGCCATCACCGTCATCCGGGCGCTGCTCGCATTGCGCGCCCACGCCCGCTGGACCGACATCGTGCAGCCCGGCGCCGAGCCGTGGCAGGTGCTGTCGACGCTGCTCGGCCTGCTCGAGATGGCCAAGCTCGGCGAGTGCCGTGTGCTCCAGCCCCGACCATTTGCCAACGTGGAGATCACTCGTGACGCCGCTAGCGAAGCTGCTTGAGGCGGCGCTGTTCGCCAGCGCTCGGCCCATTCCCGCCGAGGAGCTGCTCGCCCTCGACCCCGAGAGCTCGAAGGCCGCCCTCGCCGCCGCGCTCGACGAGCTGCGCGAGCATTACGACGTGGATGGACATGGCGTGGAGCTCGTCGAGATCGGTGGCGGCTGGCAGATCCTCACGCGCGCCGAGTACACGGAGGCCATCGAGCGCGCGCAGCTCGCGGCGCGTCCGCAGCGCCTGAGTGCGGCCGCCCTCGAGACGCTCGCCCTTATCGCCTACCGTCAGCCCATCGGTCGCGCCGAGATCGAGGAGATCCGCGGCGTCGCGGTCGGCAGCGTGCTGAAGTCGCTGCACGAGCGCGGACTGATCGACGTCGTCGGCCGCGGCGAGGGACTCGGGCGTCCGCTGCTGTACGGCACGACGCCGATCTTCCTCGAGTACTTCGCGCTGCGGCACCTGGACGAGCTCCCGCGCTCCGACGAGCTGGCGGTGGCGCTGCGCGCGGAGCCGCGCACCCTCTGATGTCCGAGACCATGCGGATCCAGCGGGCGCTGGCGCGCGCCGGCGTGCTCTCGCGGCGCAAGGCCGAGGAGCTGGTCGCCCACGGCCGGGTGACCGTGAATGGCGCCGTGGCGCAGGTCGGCCAGACGGTGGATCCGGATCGCGACGTCATCCTCGTCGACGGCAATCGGATCGGCGCTCCCGTGCCCACGGAGTGGTTCGTCCTCAACAAGCCTGCCGGCGTGATCACGTCGCGTCACGATCCCGAGGGACGCCGCACCGTGTTCGACCTCGTGCCGGCGCGGCCCGGCCTCACCTATGTGGGCCGTCTCGATTACCTCACCGAAGGTGTGCTCCTCCTCACAACCGACGGCAGTGCCGCGCATCGCCTCACGCATCCGAGCCACGAGGTCGAGCGCACGTACGTGGCGTCGGTGCTCGGCGAGGGCGATCTCGCCGCCGAGGAGGCACGCTACGGCGTGCAGCTCGAGGACGGGCTGGTGAAGCCGCGGCGCGTGCACGCGGAAAAGAGAGGGCGCGGACGCTGGGATCTCACGATCACGCTCAGTGAGGGACGGAACCGCGAGGTCCGTCGTCTATGTGAGGCGCTCGGCCTGCAGGTGGACCGGCTCGTGCGGGTGAAGTTCGGCCCCGTGGAGCTCGGGGACCTCGCCACCGGTCGTGTGCGCTCGCTCACACGTCGCGAGCGCTCGGAGCTGGAGAAACTGTAGCGCGCCAACCGGGTAGTTGAGAGCGTTGGCACCCGTTCGTCTTTCACCTCAGAGAACCTCGTGGCCACTCAAGCTTCCTCGACCGCCGACGCGCGCCTCATCCAGGACGTGAGCAGCCAGGTCGCACTCCGTGTCGTGGGACAGGAGTACATGATCGACCGGCTCCTCATCAGCCTTCTCACCGGCGGCCACGTGCTGCTGGAGGGGGTCCCCGGGCTGGCGAAGACGCTGACGGTGCGCACCCTTGCCGAGACCATCTCGACGAGCTTCTCGCGCATCCAGTTCACGCCGGACCTGCTGCCGGCGGACGTGGTCGGGACGCAGATCTACGACCAGTCCACCGGCAAGTTCATGGTGAAGAAGGGGCCCATCTTCGCCAACATCATCCTCGCCGACGAGATCAACCGCGCGCCGGCCAAGGTGCAGGCGGCGCTGCTCGAGGCGATGCAGGAGAAACAGGTCACCATCGGCGGCACGACGTACCAGCTGGAAGAGCCCTTCCTCGTGCTCGCCACGCAGAACCCCATCGAGCAGGAAGGGACCTATCCGCTCCCCGAGGCGCAGGTCGACCGCTTCATGCTGAAGCTGCGCGTCGGCTATCCGACACGCGACGAGGAGCGCGAGATCATGCGCCGCATGGCGAGCGGGCATGCGATTCCCATCCAGCACGTCGCCACGCCGGAGGCGATCCTCGAGGCGCGCAGCCGCATCGCCGACCTCTACATGGACGATC
>CAMLIU010000105.1 GCA_946479995.1 uncultured Gemmatimonadota bacterium
CGCGGCATGCCCCTGGGGTGATTCGAACACCCGGCCAACGGTTTAGGAAACCGCTGCTCTATCCACCTGAGCTACAGGGGCGGGCTGGATGGTGGCCATCCGCCCGAGCGCAGGCGTCCGTCGGATGGCAACCTTCAAACTTATCCGACCGGCTCGCCAGCACCAGTGCCGGGCTGAGACATCCGTCACACCTCACTCTCCACGAGCCGACGATGCTTGGGGATGACCTTCCTCCTCTCCCCACCACGCATCATCCAGGGCGGCATGGGCGTCGCCGTCTCCGATTGGCGCCTTGCCAATGCCGTCTCCCGGACCGGGCAGCTCGGCGTCGTCTCGGGCTCCATGCTCGACACCGTGTTCGTTCGCCGGCTGCAGGATGGCGATCCCGGCGGTCACCTTCGGCGTGCCATCGCCGCCTTCCCCGTGCCTGGCGTGGCCGACGAGGTCCTTCGTCGCTACTTCCGCCCCGACGGCCGACCCGCGGGCGTGCCGTACAAGACCTTGCCGATGTACAAGCAGGTGGTGAGCGATGCCCGCCAGCACGTCACGGTGCTCGCGAACTTCGCCGAAGTCTGGCTCGGGAAGGAGGGACATGACGGACCAGTCGGGCTGAACCTGCTCACGAAGGTCCAGATGCCCAACCTCCCCTCCCTCTACGGGGCGATGCTCGCCGGCGTGGACGTGGTCATCATGGGCGCCGGCATCCCGCGTGAGATCCCCGGCGTGCTCGACGCCTTCGCCCAGCATCGGCCAGCCCGGCTGCGGTTCGAGGTGGAGGGACTCCCCAGGGACGAGACGGAATATCTCCAATTCGACCCCGCGTCGTGCAGCCAGCCCTCGCTCCGGGAGCGCCCACTGCACCGGCCGGCGTTCCTTGCAGTCGTATCCGCCGCCTCGCTGGCGGCTACGCTGGCCCGCAAGTCCAATGGGCGCGTGGACGGCTTCGTCGTTGAAGCGCCGACAGCGGGCGGGCACAACGCGCCGCCGCGCGGAGAGCTGAAGCTCGATGCGCACGGCCAGCCGGTGTACGGCGAGCGTGACCTGGTGGACCTTGCAAAGATGCGCGAGCTGGGCCTCCCCTTCTGGCTCGCCGGAGGCACGGGATCGCCGGAAGGTCTGCAGAATGCCCTCGCCGAAGGCGCGACGGGAGTCCAGGTGGGGACGCTCTTCGCCTACTGCGCCGAGTCGGGTCTCGACGGAACCCTCAAGGCGCGCGTGATGTCGGCACTGTCTGACGGTACCCTCACCTTGCGCACGGACCCGCGTGCGTCGCCAACTGGATATCCGTTCAAGGTGGTCGAGCTGCCAGGCGACGCAGAGCGCGCTGCTGGACGCAGGCGCGTGTGCGACCTTGGCTATCTCAGGGTTCCGGTGCGAACCGCGCAGGGGCGCACGGTCTATCGCTGCAGCGCGGAGCCCGTTGACGCCTACGTCGCCAAGGGTGGCGACATCGCCGACACCGAGGGGCGACGCTGCCTCTGCAACGGGCTCACGGCCGACATCGGTCAGGGCCAGTGGCGTGCGGCCACAAGCCAGGAGGAGATCCCGCTCATCACCAGTGGCGACGATCTCCTCTCGCTCGAGCGCTTCGCAGCGTCTCGCCCTCGCTACACGGCGCGTCAGGTGATCGACTACCTGAGCGGTGGCGGCGTCCTAACGTCGTGAGCCTGCCGGTCCCACCCGGGCGCGTACGAGGTCGCCAACCAGGAGTGCCGCCGGGTACATCATCTGTTCCTCGCTCTGGGCGTGGAGGAGGAGCTGGTCGGCGAGACGCTGCACTGGCAGGTTCCCGCGCGCGCGCGCCACGTCACGCAGTCGCACGGTGGCCGCGTGGATCGCCTGGTGTTCACGCAGCATCCGCGGCATCTCGGCACGAAGCGAATCGGTGAGCGGAAGCACGGCGCGCATCGCCCGCGACCGCTCGCCGCGCGCGAGGGGCGCGAGCAGGCCCAGTGGCGGGAGCGCGATCTGTTCCTCGCGGATGAAGTGAGGATCCAGCACCGCGGCGAGCGCGCGTGCAGCGACTCCCACCTCCCCCGACGCCCGAGTCGCCGCGAGCAGCGACTGGTGGATTTCCTGATGCTCGGCGCGGACCGACGCCGGTATCCGCAGAAGGCCCTGCTCCGTGCCCTCGCCGGCGTGCTGCGCTCCCAGTCGAAGCGCTGGAAGGATCAGGGCGACTGCCAGAGCACCCACGAACGCGCCGCGATGTAGAATGATCGGGTATCTCATGACGACTCTCCAGCTGGGGTGATGAACGCACGTGCATGACGAGTCAGGAACGGTGACGGGCCGGGAGCGCATTCTCACGGGCGACCGTCCGACGGGGCGGCTGCACCTCGGGCACTTTGCCGGCTCGCTGCGCGAGCGGGTCGCATTGCAGTACGCGCACGACCAGACCATCCTCGTCGCCGACCTGCAGGCGCTGACCGACAACTCGGGGCGTGCCGCCGAGGTCCGTCGCAACGTGGTGGAAGTGGTGCTGGACTACCTCGCCGCCGGGATCGACCCGGACCTCACCACCATCGCGCTGCAATCGGCGCTGCCCGATCTCGCCGAGCTGACCGTGCTCTACCTGAACCTCGTGACCGTGGCTCGTCTCGAGCGGAATCCGACCGTGCGGGCGGAGATCGAGCTTCGTGGGTTCGCGCGCGACATCCCGGCTGGCTTCCTGGCGTATCCCGTGAGCCAGGCGGCGGACATCACGGGCTTCCGCGCCACGCTGGTGCCGGTCGGCAACGATCAGCTGCCGATGATCGAGCAGACGAACGAGATCGTGCGGCGGCTCGCACACCTCGCCGGCCGGAGCATCCTCCCCGAGTGCCGTGCCCTGCTGTCCGACACCCCGCGGTTGCCGGGAGTGGACGGACGCAAGGCGAGCAAGTCGCTTGGCAATGCCGTACCGCTCGCTGCCTCCCCCGACGAGATCCGCGCACGCGTGAGGGCGATGTACACGGATCCCGGTCACGTGCGGGCAAGCGACCCCGGCACGGTAGAAGGCAACGTCGTCTTCGCCTACCTGGATGCGTTCGACCCCGATCGTGAAGCCGTGGACGAATTGAAGGCGCATTATCGCCGCGGCGGCTTGGGCGACATGATGCTCAAGCGCCGCCTCGAGGAGATCCTCGAACGGCTCATCGCCCCCATCCGGGAGCGCCGCGAGCGCCTTGCCGCGGACCCTGACCAGGCGATCGACATCATTCGCACCGGCACCTTGCGGGCGCGTGAGACGACGGCTGGCGTCCTGCGCGACGTGCGCGATGCATTGGCGCTCGACCTCACCTTCTAGCGCACGTTCGTGACGAGCCAGCGATGCTGCTGCGTCGGTTCGAACTGCGGCAGGGCCACGCGACGCATCCACTGGGCGGCAGCGAACTGGAATACGCCGAAGCCCACGGTGTACGCCGCGCCAACGTACAGCAACGTGACGAGGTCGGCGTTCCGGTCGAGCAGCGCGAAGGCAGCGAGCGCGAGCTGCGTGCCGGCCCAGGCGAGCATCGCGAGCCGTGTGCGAGTCATCGGCCAGAGCGCGAGGGCCACGAGCGCCGCGAGCACGCCGCAGGCGAAAAGCCACGCCGCGGCGAGCAGCATCGTCGCTTGGAAAGAGACGACCGTCAGCGTGCCGGAGATTACCGCCATGCCGAAGCAGGCCGCGCCATCCGCCAGCGCGAGCGGCCAGCCGCGATTCAGTCGCCGGTTTCGAACGGCGAATCCGATCTCGTACACCCCCGAGGCGGCGAGCACGAGGGCCGTGACGAGCATCGCGCGGAGGAGCACGACGTCAGGCCACGCTAGCGCGGCCCCACCGCAGACGAGAGCGATCGCTCCCCTGCCCTGCAATACCGCAGCGAATCGACGAACCGGCCGGGAAGGATCCTGCACCTCGCCACCTCCATCCTGTTCGACACCTCGCCGTGCGGACTCCGGTTGTCGCACCGACGGCTCGGGTGCATGATATCGTGCGGCGGGAGGGGCTCCCATCGGGAGTCTTCCCCGTTCCCTGTCGGCCTTTTCCTGCCTCCTCGAGGTAAGCTCTGAACATCACGACCACCCGGAAACTGGCGCTCGCGTCGACGGCAGGCATCCTCCTCGTCATCGGGACGGGTGTGCTCGGTCTCATCAGCCTCCGGCGGATGAACGACTCAGCGCGACTTGCCGTTCGCCGGCAGGCGGTTCGAACCGCGCTCCAGTCCGTACGAGTCCGGCTGGCGAGCACGGATGCATACCTCGTTCGCGCCATGCGGGGAGAGCTCACCGCCACGCCCGATGAGCTCGCATCAAGGCTGGGCGAGGGCCGCCACGCGCTTCGCGTGGCCACGGAACTTACCGGCGACACGCCGATGCAGACCGGCCGCCTCCAGGAGGCGAACCGGCTCCTCGACGCCCGCCAGGAGATCATTGCGCGTCTCGCGGGCGGGCACCGCACCGCGGGCGACTCCGCCGCGGCCGACTCGCTCGCCCGCGTGAACGCCACGCTGGGTGCGGCGCTGGACAGCGTCGAGGCGCACGAGGACGAGATGATCACGTCGCGCCTCACCGACCAGGCCGTGGCGGCGCGCCTCACCGCCCTGGCGACTCTCGCTCTGATGGCCGTCGGTGCCGGCATCGGGTTCGTGGCACACCGTTCGATCCGTCGCGACATGGAGCGCCGTGCCACCGCCGAAACGGCCCTCCGGGCGTCGGAGGCCAAGTTCGCCGGCATCCTGTCCATCGCCGCCGAAGCCATCATCTCGGTGAACGAGCAGCAGCACATCGTGCACTTCAATCAGGGCGCGGCGGAGATCTTCCGCTACGACCCTGCCGAGGTGATCGGCCAGCCGCTGGAGCTGCTGCTGCCCATGCGCTCGAGGGGGATTCACGCGCGCGAGGTCGCCGCCTTCGGCGCCTCGAACGAGACTGCGCGGCGCATGGGACGGCGACGCGAGATCGCTGGCCGGCGCAGCACCGGCGAGGAGTTCCCGGCGGAAGCATCCATCTCCAAGCTTCAGAGCGACGGGCACATTCTCTACACGGTGGTCCTGCGTGACGTCTCGGAGCGCAAGAGGGTGGAGGAGCGTCAGCGCTTCCTTGCCGAAGCGAGCGCCGCACTCGCTGCGTCGCTGGATGTCAGCGCGACGTTGGATGCCGTGGCGCGCCTCGCGGTGCCGGCGTTGGCCGAGGCGTGTGTCCTGGAGGCCTGGACTGAGGAAGGCGACGACGAGTCGGTGCGCACCGTGGCCGCGGCCGGTACTGCGGAGCGTCGTGATTCGCTGCGGGATCGCTATCTCGCGGGACGCCACTCACCCGGTGCCGGTGTGGTCGCCTCGGTGCGACGAACGGGCAGGTCGAAGCGAGTGAGCATCTCTGCAGGCGCACCAGCGCCGGACGGTGCGACGAGCGAATTCGCCTCCATGCTGCAGGACGTCGGCGCCTGCTGCGCGCTGGTCCTCCCGGTCAGGGCCCGCGGCAGTGTACTGGGGGCGCTGACCCTCGTCTCATGGAACCGGGAGTTCGACGAGTTCGACACCGAGCTCGCTGGCGAGTTCGCGAGGCGCGCGGCCCTGGCGCTCGACAACGCGCGGCTATACGACGCGTCGCGCCGCGCATCCCTCGCCCGCGACGAAGTGCTGAGCGTGGTCTCCCACGATCTGCGCAATCCGCTGAGCGGAATCAGCATGTGCGCCAGCGTGCTTCTCGATCCGGAACCAGCACCGCCGGAAAGCGTGCGGTCCATGGCCGAGGTCATCAGGGAATCTGCCCAGTGGATGGGACGCATCATCCAGGATCTGCTGGACGTCTCGCGCATCGAATCGGGGCGGCTGCCGCTGGAGCGCGGTCCCGTGAGCGTCGCTTCGGTGCTCGAGGCGATCGAGGAGCTCATGCGCCTGCAGGTGGATAGTGCGGGTGTCGAGCTGGTGGTGGAACCAGCGGGCGCGCTGCCGCCGCTCGACGCCGATCGCGAGCGCGTGCTGCAGGTGCTGCTGAACCTCCTCGGCAATGCCGTCAAGTTCACGCCGACCGGCGGCCGGATCACCGTGGATGCGGCCCTGGTCGCCGGGCCCGGCGACCAGGGCCGAGGAGGCCCGCCGGGCTCCATGGTGCGCTTCCGGGTGCGGGACACCGGCGTCGGCATCGCCGAGTCGCACCTGTCGCACGTCTTCGATCGCTTCTGGCAGGTTCACGTCACCGGCCGGGCCGGCGCGGGGCTCGGACTGGCGATCGCCAAAGGCATCGTGGAGGCGCACGGCGGCGCGATCTGGGCCGAGAGCAC
>CAMLIU010000106.1 GCA_946479995.1 uncultured Gemmatimonadota bacterium
GCGGCCGGCGGTTTCCAGGAGCGGCCGGGCGAAGGTCCCATGCCGCGTGCTGGTGGTGCTGGTGGTGCTGGTGGCGCTCGGGGTGCTGGTGGGCAGCCGGGTGCGGCCGGCGAGGGTGGCGAGTCGCAGGGCGTGGATCAGAGCCAGCTGCGTGAGATCGCCCAGCTGTTCCGCGCCCCGGGCAGCCGTGGCTTCGGCGGCTTCGGCCGCGGCGGCGCGCCGACGGTCGGCACGGGCGACTATCTCGTCTCGATGACCGTCGACGGAAAGAAGTACACGCAGGTGCTGCATGTCGAGCGCCGGAGTGGCGGTGACTCAGCCGGCTTCTTCGGCGGCGAGGACGACGAGGAGCACGAGCCGTAGGCTTTCTCGCCTGGATGGAAAAGGGCGCGTCGCAACTCGCGGCGCGCCCTTCTTGTTTCATCGGCGATCCCCGGAGCCCGCTGATGCGGACGCGCCACCCATTGCGGCGCCCTCGGCCCGCTTCCATGATCTTCGGCGCTTGATTCGGCCGAGCGCGCACTCCGGCGCGCCAGTCCGCTCAACCTCCCCGCAGGGAGCATCGCATGTCACGCTGGTTCAGGTTCGCAGCCACTGTGCTTCTCGTCGGAGCCGCGCCGATGGTGCTTCGGGCTCAGGAAGGATCAGTAGCCGGCAGCGTCGTCGCCGCTGGCTCCGAGGAGCCACTGCCCGGTGCGCTCGTCACCGTTGTCGGCGGCACTCAACGCGCCACCGCAGACGATCAGGGACGATTCCGGATCGTCGGCATCACCGGCCCCACCGTCATGCTCGAGGCGCGACGCATCGGCTATCGCGCAACGCGGGTCACGGTGCGCAATGGCGAGCTGCACGCGCGCATCACGCTTTCCGCGAGCCCGACCAGCCTCGAGGCGGTGGTGGTGAGCGCGACCGGCGGACGCGTGGAGAAGAAGGCGATCGGGAACTCCGTGGCGACCGTGGACGCTGCCGCGGTCACCGAGATCGCGCCCGTCAACTCGATGCAGGGCTTGATCAATGGTCGAGCGCCTGGCGTCGTCATCCAGTCCGCTACCGGCGCGGTCGGTTCCGGTGGCCGCATCCGGGTGCGCGGCAACGCGAGCTTCTCGCTCTCCAACGAGCCGCTCCTCTACATCGACGGCGTCCGCGTGAACAACAATCCGTCCAGCGGCCCGCAGAATCAGGACTTCGGGTCCAGCTCCATCTCGCGCATCAACGATCTCAACCCAGAGGACATCGAGTCCATCGAGATCCTCAAGGGCCCTGCGGCCGCGGCGCTGTACGGCACGGAGGCGTCGAATGGGGTCATCCAGGTGATCACGAAGCGCGGAGTCGGCGGCGCACCCAGGTGGAACGTGATCGCCCGCCAGGGAGTGAACTACTTCCAGAACTGGGAAGGTCGCTTCTGGACCAACTACGGGGTGATCCAGAAGCCGGGAGCGCCGGCCGGCGTGCTGGACACGCTGCCCATCACCATCCAGCAGATCCGGGACACGATCGCGACGTACGGCTTCAACCCGGACGTCTTCCGGAATGGCCGTCGTCAGGAGACCGAGGTCTCGGTCTCCGGTGGATCGGACATGTTCAACTATTACGCGAGCGGTAACTACCTCGACGACGCCGGCGCCGAGGTGAGCAACTACACGCGCAAGTCCAGCGGCCGGGTGAACCTCGGCATCGCGCCCAGCAACAGCTTCCGGATCAGCGTCAATGCCGGCGCGGTCATGGGTCCCACGCACCTCAGCTGCGAGGCCGGCTGCGGGGGCCGGGTGTGGACGATGACCGCGACGACGCCGTCGAACTGCGCCAATCCGTGGACCCACTGCCTTTACAGCTCGCTCCCGGAAGCGTACGACGAGACCTACCAGTTCTGGCAGAACCTCAACCGTCTCTCATCCAGCGTCCGCTTCGACCACACGCCCGCCACCTGGTTCACGCATCGCCTGACCGCAGGCGTCGACCGGACAGCCGAGCAGAACGTCTATTTCACTCCCCGGATCGACTCGCTCCTCGCCAGCACGCAGATCGGCAGCCCCGACGCCCTTGGCGGCAAGGACATCGAGGACCGGCAGATCACCTACGCATCGCTCGACTACGCGGCGACGGTGTCGAAGTCCTTCCGCACGGACTTCACGTCCGCCACCACGGCGGGCGCGCAGTACTACCGCGACAACACGCACTACACGCGCGCGGCCGGATGCGTCTTCCCGCTCGCCGGCCTCACCGACATCAGCGCGACCACGCAGCCGTGCGCAACTTTGCCGCTGCCGATCGAGGACGGCTTCGGCAATGCGACGCTCGGCGTGTACGGACAGGAACAGGTCGGCTGGCGTGACGCGCTGTTCCTGACGGCGGCGGTCCGCTCCGACAACAGCAGCGCCTTCGGCACCAACTACTCGCGCGCCGTCTACCCGAAGTTCAGCGTCAGCTGGATCCTGAGCCAGTGGAGCGCGGTGCACGACCGCCTGCCGATGCTGAACGAGCTGCGCTTCCGCGCCGCGTACGGGGAAGCTGGAAAGGCGCCGGCGACCTACTCCGCCACCCGCACCTTCATCCCGACCCCGGGCTACAACGACGCGCCGTCAGTCACCGCCGGCACGCCGGGTAATCCCAACCTGCGACCCGAGCGCGGCAAGGAGATCGAGCTCGGATTCGACGCGTCGGCGCTCAACGACCGCGTCGGCCTCGAGTTCACCTATTACCGCAAGCGCACCCTCGACGCGATTCTCGATCGCGAGCTGCCGCCGTCGCTCGGCTATTCCGGCACCCAGCCGTTCAACGCGGGAGAGATCCTCAACTCTGGTACGGAGCTGCTCCTGCGCGGCACGCCATACCGGGGCAACCAGTTGAGCTGGGACGCCACCTTCACGCTCGCCACGAATGCGAACAAGGTGGTGGACCTCGGCATGCCGGGAGTCACCTTCGTCACCGCGGGAACCTACGGGCGCCATGAGATCGGCTACCCGGTGGGGGCGTGGTTCGAGCAGCGAGTCGTCAGCGGCGTGTTCGACCCGGCGACGAACAAGGCGACCGGGATCTGCGATGACGGCAGGGGCGGCACGATGCCCTGCTACGGCGCGGACGGCAAGGCAGGCACCGCGGACGACGCGCCGAACGTCTACCTCGGCCGCTCCTCCCCGCCCACCGAGGGATCGTTCAGCTCCACTTTCACCTTCCTGCGGAACTTCCGGCTCTACGGCCTCGTCGACTGGCAGACGGGCTGGAAGAAGATGAATGGCAACCTGCGCGTGCGGTGCACCGTGGCCGTGCGCTGCTTCGAGAACTACTACCCGGCGCAGTCGGATCCGGCGATCGTCGCACAGATCCAGTCCAATCGCAATCTCGTGGACTTCCTGATCCAGGATGCCAGCTTCGCCAAGCTGCGCGAGTTGACGCTGGCGTACGACATCCCCGACCGGTACGCGCGGCAGCTCCGCGCCACCCGCGCCAACATCGCCATATCCGGACACAACCTCCACACCTGGACCAGTTATCCTGGCCTCGAGCCCGAAGCGATGTTCCTCGGCGGAAGCCGCGGCACCTTCCAGTCATGGGAGCAGACGACCCTGCCGCAGCTCACCCAGTGGACCGTTTCCCTTTCCCTCACTCTTTGAGACCAGCCATGACCAGAATCTCGATGTGCCGCGCATCGCGCGCGGTTGGTCTCGCGGGAGTCGCCGTGCTGCTCGGCGTTGGTTTTCTCGCCGCCTGCAACGGCGACCCGCTCTCCGTGCCCTCCCCGACCCAGGTGCCGGCGCAGGGACTGTACGTCCCGGCGAACGCCCAGCTCCTCGTCAACGGCGCCATCGGGGACTTCGAGTGCGCGTTCAACTCATATACAGTCCTCGGAGGGCTGATTGGCGACGAGCTGAACGACGCCACCCAGACCGCCGATCGATTCCCGTACGACGCCCGCACCATGACGAGCAGCGACCGTCGCTACGCGGTGAATAGCTGCTCCGGCCTGGGCGTGTACACGCCGCTGCAGGCGGCCCGTGTCTCCGCCGACGCGATTCGTACGTCGCTCGAGGGGTGGACCGACGCCGAAGTGCCCAACCGCCAGGCGCTGCTCGCCTCCGTGGACCTGGTGGAGGGGTACAGCATGCTGCTGCTGAGCGAAGGCTTCTGCTCCACGACCTTCACCACCTACGACGCCTCGCAGAATCCGGTGTACGGGCCGGAGCTGCAGCCGAAGGACGCAGCGGCGAAGGCCGAAGAACGCTTCACGGCCGCAATTGCCGCGGCGCAGGCCGCCGGCAGCAATGCGTCGAACACGCTGTATGCTGCCTACGTCGGGCGCGCCCGCGCACGACTGGACCAGGGCAACCCGGCCGGCGCCCGCGCCGATGCGGCGCTGGTTCCCGCCGGCTTCGTCTACGAAGTCTCGGCGAGCCAGACCAGCACGCGTCGCACCAACCGCGTGTGGGCGGAGAACGACAGCATCAACCAGCTCTCGTCGGTGGGCAACTACTACCGCAACCTGAACGACGCTCGCGTGCCGACGTACTACTACGGCAAGGTCATTCGCGGCGACTCCATCTTCATCCAGCAGAAATATCCGTCTGCGTCCTCGCCGTTGCCGCTGGCCACCTATCGCGAAGCCCAGCTCATCATCGCCGAGGCGGACATCACGACCAACCCGGCGAACACGGTGGCCATCATCAATGCCGAGCGGGCTCGCAGCCGCGCGGCCGGCTACACGGGCCAGCCTGCCTACACCGGTCCCGTCGACGCCGCGTCGCTCAAGGCGGAGGTCGTGGAGCAGCGCCGTCGCGCGCTCTGGCTGGACAGCCATCACCTCGGCGACGTCATCCGCTACGGGATCACCCTGATTCCCCCAGCGGGCACCCCGTATCGGAACGGCGGTACCTATGGAAACAATGTCTGCCTGCCGCTGCCGGACATCGAGCGGCTGAACAACCCGAACCTGCAGTAGGAGCGCTGGGGGCCCCTGTGCCCCAACCGCTGCGTAACTCGAAGGGCTCGGCAATTCTGCCGAGCCCTTCGAGCTTTTCAGGGCACCGCCCCCGCCGCCCCTGAGCGCCGCGGGTCCGCACCCGCGGTGACCGTCTTCCCATCCAGCGCGACCGCAGCACCGTAGCCTTCGCGCAGCTCTCCGCGCAGCGAGACGAAGCTCAGGTCGTAGCCAAGCTCGCGCAGGCGGCGCGTCACCTCCGGCGCGAAGCCGTCCTCCAGCTGGATGGAGAACCGCGCATCGGCATCACCATTCCCCCCTCGGCCGCCCGGCAGGAAGCGCGGCAGCTCGAGCGCCTGCTGCGGTCCCAGTCCGTAGTCCATCGCGCCGAGCAGCGACTCGTAGATGGCGGATGTGATCCAGGCGTTGCCGGCCGCACTCACGGCGAATATCGGACGGTTGCCGCGGAAGACGATCGTCGGTGCGAGCGTGCTTCCATTCCGGGCGAATGGGAGACGCGCGCCGTACCTCGCTGGGTCGGTGCCGTACGACGTGAGCTTGTCGTTGGAGAGGAAGCCGAGGCCGGGGGTGACGTAGAAGTTTCCGCCCCAGGTGCCAAGCGTCTGCGTCACCGCGACCACGTTGCCGTCGGCGTCGGCGACCGCGAAAGCCGTCGTGCCGGAGGAGTGGCAGGCGCTCACCTCTGCTGCGTGCTCGTCCCCGCACGGAGACTCGCTCGCCCGCTGCGTGGAGGGGGCCGGCGGCGCATTCGTCTTCATGCGCGCACACGCCAGCGTGTCTCCCTTGAAGTCGGACGGGCGCAGCGCACGGTTGGCATCATAGCACGCCCATCTCGTGCGTGCCGTGTCCTTGTTGACGATCGGCTCGATGTTCACCGGCCAGAGCCCGGGATCGGCCACGCGCTCGCGCGAGCTCGGCGCGAGCAGCCACGCGCTCAACGCCGCGTGCATCGTCGCGGCATCCTCCGTGTACCGCGCTGGATGCGCGAACTGCTCGAGCTCGTTTAGCCGCCCCACCAGCTCGGCGCCTCCGCTCACCGGCGGCGCGGCCGACCAGAGCGTATAGCCGCGATAGGTGCCGCGCACTGCCTCTCGCTCCGGTGCATAGTAGCGCGCCAGGTCGAGCAGCGTCATCGCGTTGCCCTGTCCGTGCAGGTCGGCCACCCAGCGGCGCGCGATCTCTCCCTTGTAGAAGCCGTCGGCGCCCTTGTCGGCGATTACCTCCAGGACGTGCGCGAGGTCCGGGTTCCGGAGCGTGTCACCGGCGTGCAGCGGTTCGCCATTCCGGAAGAAGAGCGCCTTGCTGCCGG
>CAMLIU010000107.1 GCA_946479995.1 uncultured Gemmatimonadota bacterium
ACGCGCAGAGCACGATCATGCGCATCATGGCGATGTTCCCGCCCGAGGAGCAGGAAGTGGTGCGCATCCGCCTCAGCGAGACGCTGCACGCCGTGGTGTCGCAGCGCCTGCTGCCCCGCGCCAGCGGGCAGGGGCGCGCGGTGGCGGCGGAGATCCTCATCGTCACGCCGGCGGTGCGCGACATGATCGCCGACGGCAAGCGCATCGGCGAGATCCGCGACTACATCGCCGACGGGCGTGACCAGTACGGCATGCAGACGTTCGACCAGCACCTCACCGACCTGGTCTCGGCGGGCGAGGTGACGTTCGAGACGGCGATGGCGGCGGCGACGAACCCGTCGGACTTCGAGCTCAAGATGCGCATGTTCCGGAAGTCGCCCGCCTCTTCCGCCGCGTCCGCGCCGCCGGAGGGCGAGCCGGCGGCCGCCGGCGCCGGCAACGGCATGGACGGGATCTCCCAGGGCGGCGCCTTCGACTTCCTCGGGCAGTGATCGAGCTGCGCGGCGTCTTCGGCCCCGTCGTCACGCCGTTCGCGTCGAACGGCGAGGTGGATGACGCTGCGTTCGCATCCAACATCCGTGCCCACCTCGCGGCGGGACTGAGCGGCATCGTGGTGGCCGGCTCCACCGGCGAGGCGGCTCTCCTCGACGAAGCGGAGCGACTGCGCCTCGTCGAGGTGGCACGCACGACGATGTCCCCGGATCGGACGCTGATCATCGGCACGGGCGGGGAATCCACGCGCGGCGTGATCGCCCGGAACCGCGCCGTGGCCGAACGCGGTGCGGATGCGGTGCTCGTGGTGGCGCCGCACTACTACACGGGCGCGATGACGAACGACGCGCTGCGCGAGCACTACACGCGCATCGCCGACGCGAGCCCGGTGCCGGTGATGATCTACACCATCCCCAAGTACATGCACTTCGCGGTGCCACCGGAACTGGTCCGCGAACTGGCAGGGCACGGGAACATCGTGGGGATGAAGGACAGCTCGGGGGATGCCGAACTGTTCGCGCGGTACCTCGAGTCGAGGAGCGACAGCTTCCGCGTGCTGACGGGGAGCGCCGGCCTGCTGGAGGAGGCACTGCGCATGGGAGCCGACGGGGCGATCCTCGCCGCGGCGCTGTTCGCGCCGCGCCTCGCGCTCGACGTGGTGATGGCGGTGCGCGACGGCGACGTCGCGCGTTCCCGCGAGCTGCAGGCGCGCCTGGCGCCGCTCGGCGCGCGGATCGTCGGCGCGATGGGGGTGCCCGGCGTGAAGGCGGCCCTCGACGTCGTGGGGCTGCACGGTGGGGAGCCGCGTCTCCCGTTGCAGGCGCTCGACGTGACGATGGATGGCGAGCTGCGCGAGATGCTCGTGGCGGCCGGACTCGCGGCGAAGGGGTGAGCGACCAAGGCGGCGCGGGTGGCGAGCGCCACCTTGCCGCGCTGGCGCGCGAGCCGCGACCGGCAGGAAGCGACGCCGAGGAACGCGCGCGCCGCTACGCGGAGACGGTGCTGCAGGGCGCCGGGTTCCAGGTCACCCGTGAGCCGTTCAGCTACTCCACCTTTCCGGGACGCTTCGGCACGCCGATCGGCGGCGCGATTGCCGGCGCCACCGTCCTGGTGGCTGCGGTGGCGGGTCTCACGACGAGCGGCGCATACGCGCCGATTGTCGAGGTCGTGGTGGGACTGCTGGTGCTCGGCGCCTTCGCGTGGAGCATGCTCGGCGAGGCGGTGCTCACCCTCCCGATGTCGCGGGCGCACGGGGTGAACGTGATGGCGACGCGCCCCGGGGAGGCGCCGCGCGTCTGGCTCGTCGCGCACCTGGACAGCAAGTCGCAGCCGGTGCCGTCGCTGCTGCGCGTGATCGGCGTGCTGATGCTCGCGTCGGCGCTCGTGCTGGCGATCGTGGCCACGGCGCTGCAACTCGTGTCGCTCCCGAACCGTACGGTGTGGTGGCTGGCGGCGCTCGGCGCAGTGCTCGGTGCCGGACCGGTTGTGGCGAGCGTGGTGGGCTCGCGCTCGGCGGGCGCACTCGACAATGCCTCCGGGGTAGCAGCGGTGCTCGCGGCGGCGGAGATGCTGGCGCCCGGTGCGGCGGTGGGTGTCCTGCTGCCGAGCGCCGAGGAGCTGGGACTGGCCGGCGCGCGGGCGTGGGCGCGGACGCGCGCGCCGGGCGTGGCACTCAACTGTGATGGCGTGGACGACGACGGAGCGCTGACGATCATGCACGGAGCCAATCCACCGATGGATGTCGTGAACGCGGTGCGGAGCGCGGCGGCGCGCGACGTGCACGTGCGCCTGATGCCGCTCGGCCTGCTCACCGACTCGGTGGCGCTCACCGATCGCGGCTGGCGCGCCATCACCCTGAGTCGCGGGTCGCTGGCGTCGCTGAGGAGGGTTCACACCCCGCACGACTCGCTCGAGGCACTGGAGGGCAGCGGGATTCCCGAGATGGCAACCACACTGGCACGCGCAGCGGAGGCGTTGAGCTGATGGAGATCCTGATCCTGCTGCTGGTGATCATGCTCGGCCTCGTGATGATCCCGTTCGGCCTGCCGGGCACGTGGATCATCGCCGCCGGTGCGCTCGGCTACTCGCTTCTCGTGCCAGGCTCGATCTCCATCGTGACGGTGGTGATCGTGGCCGTGCTCGCGCTGATCGGCGAACTGATCGAGTTCTCGCTGACGGCGAAGTACACGAAGAAGTACGGTGGGTCGCGACGCGCGAGCTGGGGGGCGATCATCGGCGGGATGATCGGCGCGTTCGTCGGCGTGCCTGTGCCGGTGGTCGGCTCGGTGGTGGGAGCCTTTGCCGGCGCGTTCGTTGGCGCCTTCGTGGCGGAGCTGACGAAGAGCAGCGCCGGCAGCGCGACGCGCGTGGCGACGGGCGCGCTGATCGGGCGCGCGGTCGCGGCGGCGATGAAGGTGGGGATCGGGCTCGCCATGGCCGCCTGGGTGCTGTTCGCCGCCATGGTCTGAAGAATTGACTTCACCCTGTACGGACGTAGATTGAACCAACGCCCCGCGCCCGCGGGGCGTTTTTCATTTTCGCCAGACCCGTACGGGAGCATCATGTTCGGTCCGGAATCACGCGTCGTGGTCGTCGTCGGCGCCCAGTGGGGTGACGAGGGCAAGGGCAAGCTGGTGGACGTCCTTGCCGAGCGCGCCGACTGGGTAGTCCGCTACCAGGGGGGCGCCAATGCGGGACACACGGTGGACCTCGGCGACCGCAGCTTCGTGCTGCACCAGATCCCCAGCGGCATCCTGCACGACGGCGTGCGGTGCGCGATCGGGAACGGCGTCGTGCTCGATCCCGACACGCTGTTCGAGGAGATCGACGGCCTGGTGAAGGCGGGAATCGACGTGGAAGGCCGCCTCTACGTGAGCGAACGCGCGCACCTGGTGCTGCCGTACCACAAGATGGTGGACATGGCGAGCGCGTCGAGCAAGGCGATCGGCACGACGGGGCGCGGCATCGGGCCGGCATACGAGGACAAGGTGGCGCGCCGCGGCGTGCGCGTGCTGGACCTGCGCCACCCGGAGCGGCTGCGCGACGTGGTGGAGAAGGGTGCGGAGAATGCCCGCTCGCGGCTCGCGCGCAGCGGGTCGGACAAGACGGTGGACGTGGACGCGGTGCTCGCGCAGCTCGAGCGGCTGGGGAAGCGCCTCCTGCCACTCGCCGAGGACGTGAGCCTGATGATCCATCGCGCGCTCATGGCGCGCGCGGCGATCCTGCTGGAGGGTGCGCAGGGCTCGCTGCTGGACATCGACCACGGCACGTATCCCTACGTGACGTCGAGCAGCACCACCGCTGGCGGCGCGGCCACCGGCGTGGGGATCGGCCCGAACGAGATCGATGCCGTGGTGGGCGTGGTGAAGGCGTACACGACGCGCGTGGGGAACGGCCCGCTGCCGACGGAGCTCGCCGAGCCGCTCCAGAGCGAGGTGCGACGACTGGGGAACGAGTTCGGCGCCACGACGGGCCGCGCGCGCCGGTGCGGCTGGTTCGATGCCCTCGTGGTGAAGTACGCCACGCGCGTGAACGGGCTCAGCGACCTGGCGGTGACGAAGCTCGACGTGCTGGACACGCTCGACAAGGTGGCGATCTGCACCGGCTACGAGATCGACGGCGAGCTTCACGAGGATTTTCCCGGCGACCTGCTGGCGCTGGAGAAGGTGGTGCCGCGCTACGAGTGGTTCGAGGGATGGCAGACGAGCACCGCGGAGGCGCGGACGCTGGAGGAGCTGCCGAAGCAGGCACGGGCGTACCTGGACCGGATGGAGTCGCTCGTGGAGGCGCCGATCACGTACGTGTCCGTCGGCACGAGGCGGGAGCAGATCATTGGCATCTGAGCGCGTTTCCAACTGCCACTCCGGTACAGGGTACACGGTACCTCGTACCCGGTACCGGGTACCCTACCTGGTACGGTACCTCGTACCTGGTACCGGATACCCTGTACCTCTTACCGTTTGGCAGTGAGCCCTACAGAGATCTCTCTTGATCTAGTCATCGTCGGCGCCGGCCCGTGCGGCCTTGCCGCTGCCATCTCGGCGCAGCGGGCCGGCCTCAGCGCGCGCGTGTTCGACGCCGGCGCCGTCGTCAGCACCATCACCCAGTACCCGTACTACGTCAGCTTCTTCTCCACGGCGGAGAAGCTCTCGCTCGGTGACGTGCCGTTCATCGTTGCGGCGGGGAAGCCGACGCGTCGCGATGCGCTGGCGTACTACCGCGCGATCGTGGGCCATTTCGCGCTCGACGTGCACCAGTACGAGCGCGTGGTGCGGCTGGAGCGGGTGGGTGACGGGTTCGTCGTGCACACGGTGACGCTCGAGGGCGCGGCACGCGAGACGCGGGCGCGCAACGTCTGCGTCGCCACCGGGTACTTCGGCTCGCCGAACTACCTGGGTGTGGAGGGGGAAAACCTCCCGCAGGTGAGCCACGTGTACCGCGAGGGGCACGGTGCGTTCGACCAGGACGTCGTGGTCGTGGGCGGCGGCAACTCGGCGGCGGAGGCGGCGCTGGATCTGTGGCGGGCCGGCGCGCGCGTGACGCTCGTGCACTTCGGGCCGACGTTCGACAAGAAGATCAAGCCGTGGGTCCTCCCCGACCTCGAGAACCGGATCAAGGAAGGCGCGATCGCCGCGCGGTGGGAGAGCCGTGTCCAGCGCATCGAGCCGGGGGCCGTGGTGATCCGCGGGCCGGAGGGTGAGGAGAAGCTGCCGGCGCGATTCGTCTACGTGATGACGGGGTTCGCGCCCAACATGGAGCTGCTGCGTGACATCGGCGTCCCGATCGACCCGGACACGGGCATCCCGGCGCACGATCCCGACACGCTGGAGACGACGATCCCCGGCCTGTTCATCGCCGGCGTCGTGGTCGCCGGCTACGACGCCAACAAGGTGTTCATCGAGAACGGCCGGTTCCACGGTGACCGGATCGTGGCCCGCCTGCTCGGCCGGCCGGTGCCCCCGCCGCCACGCCTGAGCGCCGAGCTCGACACCTGACTAATTTTCAAGGTTCGGGGCGCCACGCCACGCGGCGCGCGCCCCGGGGCGGGCTCCGCATCCAGCGGTGCTGCCTTTCATCCGACGCAATGAACAACCGATGGCTGCCAGCACCCAACCCGACGTGATGGACAAGCTCGTGTCGCTGTGCAAGCGGCGCGGCTTCATCTTCCAGAGCTCCGAGATCTACGGAGGCACAGGTTCGGTGTGGGACTACGGACCGCTCGGCGTCGAGCTGAAGAAGAACCTCAAGGACGCGTGGTGGCGCTCGATGGTCCGGATGCGCGACGACGTCGTGGGGCTCGACGCGGCCATCCTCATGCACCCGCGCGTGTGGGAGGCGAGCGGTCATGTCGCCGGCTTCACGGATCCGCTCGTGGACTGCAAGACGTGCAAGGGACGATTCCGCGCCGACAAGCTCGACGACGCGCGCTGCCTCCTTAAGCCGAGCAAGCGCCCGGGCGAGACGGAGCAGTGCCAGCTCACCGAGCCGCGCCTGTTCAACCTCATGTTCAAGACGTTCATGGGACCGGTGGAGGAGAGCGCGTCCGTGGTCTACCTGCGTCCGGAGACGGCCCAGGGAATCTTCGTGAACTTCCTGAACGTGCAGCAGAGCACGCGGCAGAAGGTGCCGTTCGGCATCGCGCAGATCGGGAAGGCGTTCCGCAACGAGATCACGCCGGGGAACTTCATCTTCCGCACGCGCGAGTTCGAGCAGATGGAGATGCAGTTCTTCGTCG
>CAMLIU010000108.1 GCA_946479995.1 uncultured Gemmatimonadota bacterium
CCTTCAGCTCCTCGCGCACCGGATAGAGGGCCTGGCGGATCCCCACCGCCGGCGCCGCCTTCCGCTCCAGGTTGATCGTCGCCGGATCGCGGAGGAGCTCCCGGGTCAGGTTCACGATGGGCGCCGGCATGGTGGCGCTGAAGAACAGCGTCTGCCGCTTTGTCGGCAGGTGCTTCAGCACCCGCTTGATGTCGGGCAGGAATCCCATGTCGAGCATCCGATCGGCCTCATCGAGGACGAGGATCTCCAGGCCATCGAGCTTCGCGTATGGCTGCTTGAAGTGGTCGAGGAGCCTGCCCGGGGTGGCGATGATGACGTCGACGCCACTGCGGAACGCGTGCTCCTGCGGTCCCATGCCGACCCCGCCGAACACCGCGGCTCCGGAGAGGGGGGTGTGGACCGCCAGCTCCCGCAGGTGCTCCTCGATCTGCGCCGCCAGCTCACGGGTAGGCGTGAGGATGAGCGCGCGCGTGGTACCGCGCGGCTTCCCCATCAGCCGGCTGAGGATCGGCAGCAGGAAGGCGGCGGTCTTGCCGCTTCCCGTCATGGCGCACGCCAGCAGGTCCCTGCCCTCGAGCGCCGGCGGGATCGCCTGCTCCTGGATCGGGGTAGCGCGGGTGAAGCCCAGGTCCTTCGTGCCACGCACGAGATCGGGATGCAGCTTGAACGACGCGAACGACATCATGTACCGGTTGGAGTCACGCAACTATAGAGGACGTCGGAAGCTAGCCCGCGTTCCGGGCTCGCGGCACCGTTCGGTTGGGGGCACGGACGGTGCATTTCCACGGCACATGCGAACTCCTGCCGTTCACGCCCGCCCTGCCCTCTCCCTGCTGCTCGGCGCGGCGCTCATCCTGCCCACCATGCGCGCTGCCGCCCAGCAGCGCGATCCCGCCGCCCCCGTCAACGCGCCTGCGCCGCGCGAGCGAGTCCCGCTGCTCCAGAAGAAGGACCTCGCCACTCTCGGCTGGATGCTGCTCGCCACGGCGGCGACGATGCCCTTCGACCGCACCATCGCCCACGAGTTCGCTGACAGCACCCTCCAGGCCAATCGCACCTATCGGCGGGCGGTCGATCATCTCACCACCATCCACGAGCGATCGCTCTTCGTCTACAGCGCGATCGGCTACGCGGGCGGCCTGCTGTTCCGCTCCGCGCCGGTGGCCGACGCCGGGCTCCATTCGGCCGAAGCGATCGCCGTGGGCACGGTGATCGGCTCCTTCCTCAAGTCCACCGTCGGCCGAGCCCGCCCGCGGGCCGCCGACGGCGATCCGTTCGACTTCCGCTTCGCGAAGGGCTACACGAGCGGAGAGTACCGTTCCTTTCCCTCGCTTCACGAGATCGGGAGCTTCGCCGCCGCCTCCGCCATCACCTCGGAGGTCGCGCGCCACGACCCGGCGGCTGGCCGCGTGGTGGGAGTGGTCGCCTACGGCGGCGCCGGCCTCGTCGGCCTGGCGCGCATGTACAGCGCCCAGCACTGGGCGAGCGACGTCGTGCTCGGTGCGTCGATGGGCGTCATGATTGGGCGGCGCATCGTGGCGCACGCGCACAGCGGTGAACCGAACTCGCTCGATCGCTTCCTGCTCGGCGGCCTCGCGGCGGACGCGAACGGGATGCGGGTGGAGCTGTTCTCGAAGGATTTCTGAGCGGGAGTCGGGGCCTCGAAGGTTCAGAGCAGCACGGCAACGTCATACAGCGCATGCGTCCACGCGGTGATCCCGAAGCCGCGGGTGAGATAGAGTGCGCTGAACGCCAGCCCGGCCAGTGTCCGGAAGACGAACGATTCCAGGCGCAGCGGTTCACCGAATGGCCCGATGTAGTGGAAGGCGCTGAACAGGAGGGCGCCAGCGATCACGGCGACGGCTCCTGCCACGAGCTGGCCGAATCCCAGCAGCCGCAGGCCGTTCGAGATGAGCGCCACGAGCACCACGCGGAACAGCAGTTCCTCGTAGAGTCCGGCACCGAGCGACAGGGTGAGCCGCGCGAGCGCGGGTCCTTCCAGCGGGGAGCCGGCAGCCAGTGAACGGAGCGGCCCCACGAGCTGCACCGTGGCGAGGCCGATCACGAAGCCGAAGCTGAGCGCCAGCACCATCGACTCGAGCAACATGGTGCCGAACACGTTCAGCCGCAGGGGCGCCGCGCCGCGCTTGTCGCGCCACACCAGCACGAGCGCGCCGCCGATCACGAGCGCCATGAACACGAGCGGCCCGCGCGGACCGAGCACGGCCGTGAACAGCGACGTGAGCAGCACGTCGGCGCCGTTGCGCACCACGCCGCCCCCGCTCCGGATCGGCGCTACCGCCTCCAGCAGCTCGTAGAGCAGCAGGAGCGGCAGCGCGAACAGCAGGCTGTAGCGATGCGCGCGACTCTCCGCCCAGTAGCGCTTCCATCCTTGCGCCGAGGAACTTGCCATGCTTGTTTGGGTATACGATTTCGTTCGCCCGAATGTCGAACCCTGAAATTCGAGGAGGTGATCCTTTGTCTACTGACTTGCGTACGGCGCGGATCGCCGGGGGCCGGTAACGGCACCAGCCAGTTTTCGCCGACCGGCGCTCCGCGCCGACCGGTCTGATCCAAGCGAGGCTCGTTTCGGCAGGGCGCCGAAGCGGGCCTCGCCGCTTTTCAGGCACTGAGTTCCCTGCTGTCCGGACGCGCCTGTGCCTGCTTCGGTTTCAGTGCTTTCCCGTGCTGCCGAAGCCGCCAGCTCGCTCCGTGGTGCGTGCCACCTCGCCGGTCACGAACTCCGGCGCTTCGTAGCGCGCGAACACCACCTGCGCGACCCGCTCGCCATGCACGATGCGCCGCGCCGCGGGTGCGTCGTTGCGTACGATCACCATCCATTCCTCGGCGTAATCCGCGTCCACCGTGCCTGGCGCGTTCGGAATGGTGAGCGCATGGCGGAAGGACTGGCCGCTGCGCGGGCGCACCTGCGCTTCCGTCCCTTCCGGAAGGCGAGTGCGAAAGCCGAGCGGCACGAGCGCCATCTCGCGGGGGGAAAGGGTGATTCCCCACTCTCCCTCCTCCATCGTCGCCGCACGTTCACCCTGGCGCACGCCGTCGGAGACGGCGACGCTCCTGTCGCGCAGGTAGGCACGGAGGTCGTGGCCGGCGGAGCCGGACGTGGCGCGCGCGGGGAGTACGACGTCGTCGTACAGGGGCTCGATCAGTACGCGTGATGTTTCCATGCGCACCAAGCTAGCGCGATGCAGCGGGCTGGTCAGTCGCCGTGTGCGCGGAGCGAGGTAACCTTTTCACGGGGTGGGCGTATACTGAGGGCGCCGGCGTGTTGCCGGCGCATTCTTCGTCTTTCCGGAGTCCCTCCCCGATGACCGTTCGTCAGCTCGCACTTCCCGCCGCCCTCCTTCTCGTCGCGCCGCTGGCCGTCTCGCCGCTTCGCGCGCAGGGGGTGGAGTACGCCCCCGGTACCACTCATTACCGGATCTCCACGCTCACGAAGGGGAGCCAGACCTCCCCGATGGGAAGCCAGGAATTCCAGATGGACGTCAAGCAGCTGCTCACGGTGAGCCTGGCGCGTCAGGCGAAGGACACCGTGGTCGCCACGATCACGCTGGATTCCGTGGATATCCAGAGCGCGCAGGGCAAGCAGGACCTCTCGCGGCTGCTCGGCTCGAAGTTCGTCACGTACGTCTCGCCCACGGGGAAGCTCTACTCCACCAGGCCGCCCGCCGGCGACGACCCGATGCTGACGCAGATGACGGAAGGCGTGTCGCGCTTCCTTCCCTCCTACCGCCGCGACGTGCGCGCGGGGATGGCGTGGGCCGACACCGTGAGCGACAAGGTGAACCAGCAGGGGCTGGAGCTGAACCGCACGATCATCGCGAACTACAAGGTGCTCGGCGACACGACCGTCTCCGGCGAGAAGGCGCTCAAGGTCTCGCGCATCTCGAAGGTGAAGGCGGCAGGCAGCGGCACGGCCTCCGGGCAGCCCATTTCGGTGGAGTCGGCGACGACGAGCGACGCGGTGTTCTTCCTGAGCCCCAAGGGGAAGTACCTTGGCGGCCGGCAGAACGACGACATCGAGGCGAAGGTCACGGTGCTGGCGCAGAACGCCGAGATCAACGTGAAGCACCCGGCGCCGCCCACCATCTACGGGGTCCACTGACCACGGCCGGGCCGGAACGGCGTGTGGGGTGCGGTCCGGGCCCCCCACCCCTCTCGTTTTCACGACCACCGGCGACGGGCCGTGGTCGCTACTCCGTTCCACTCCTCGGCGACACGAGCCCGAGCAGGTAATTACCCATACGCTCAGCGCGTGCCACCCGGCGCGTGGAGGGTCGAGCGCGGTCCATCGCCTGCGCGGCGGGCATGTCGCTGCTCGCTACCGTCGAGACCGGCTGCTTGGGCGAGAGGGTATCGCGCAGGGCGGCCCACAGCGGCAGCGCCACGCAATCGTGGTAGCCGCGGCCGGCGCACACGTTGCGCGCGTCCTCTTCCACGTGACGGCGCACCTTCTCCGGATATGCGCGGCAGTCGGGAGTGTTCTTCCCGCGCACGCAGCCGTTGTAGCGAAGGAGGGCGGTGCGGGTCGCGGCCGTGGCGTCCAGCGTATCGGCCGTCTCGCGCGCGAAGTGCTTGAGGATGTAGACGCCGTAGCGGAGGTTGGTCTCGTCGTCCTTCAGGTTGCGCCCGAGGATGTGGCCCAGGTTCGGCGTCCAGAGCCGCGGCATGATCTGCATTAGGCCGAGCGCACCCACCTTCGAGCGCGCCGTACGCTTGAACGCGTCGTTCTCGGTGAGCATCACGCCGAGGACCAGCGCCGGAGGTACGCGGCGGTGGTACGCTTCCCGCACGGCAACGCGTGCGATGGAGTCGGCGCGCGCCTCGTCGATCTGGCCGGTGTTGCGCAGGTCGGCGGCGAAAGCCGCGATGTCCCGGCGGAACTGCGGGTGCTGCATCGCGAGCGGCTCGGGCAGCGAAAGCCAGGGAGCGCGGCTCGTGGCCGACGTATCGAGGTAGGCACCCGCGAGCATGCGGTCGGCCACCGACGCGCGTCCCAGGAATACGGGGCGCACCTGCGATGCCGTGAAGTAGACGGTGCCGGCAGCAGCGGTGGCGAGAGCGAGCTGGCGGACGAGTCGAGAGATGCTGATGGATGCCTCCGGTCGGGCAGAACAACAGGCCGAGGCAGGCGACCGGACGGGAGTCGCCGCGTGGGGTAGCAGTCGGAGGGTAACAAGGGTTACAGGGTCAGGCAAGCTCAGCCGAGACATTCGTTGCACCCGGGTGTATTCTGGGTCACCCCGGTACGGCATCGTTCTTCCTCTGCAGCAACGCACTTCAACGAACAGACGCGCGCACGTGATCGACGCACCGACTCCCATACCCGCCGAAGGCAGCTGGAGCGGCGACCCCTCCGACCTGCCCAACTGGGACGCCATGCCGCGCCGCAACAGGCGTCGCAAGCGTCGCAGCCAGTATCCGGTGTGGCTGAAGTACCTCGCGTGGGTGATGGGCCTGGCCGTGCTGGTGACGGCGGCGCAGATCGCGTATCACGCCGTGCGATCCGACCCGCGCGACGCCACGTTGTACGCCACGCGTCAGCTCCGCCTCTCGGTGATGCGACCCGACGAGCGGCTGGTCGTGGCGGTGAAGGTGTCGCAGCGACCGGCGATCGACTACTTCCGCGCCACGCGGGGGATCCTCGCCCTCACGGCGGCGCCGGGCGACTCTGCGCGCCCCTTCGGCGGGCGCCTGGTGTACCTCGGACTCCAGCCTCGCGACCCGCTGAGCCCTCCCGATGCGCCGCCCACCTTCGACGAGCGCGAATGGCCGGTGGACACGTCGGTCGTGGTGCAACCCACGCGAACGTTCCTGCTGCTCGCACGCGCCCTGAAGATCACGGCGCCCAGCGAGCCGTCGCTCACGCTCGCCGTCTCCACCGCCACGCCAGGGAGCGTGGACTCACTGCTCGCGCAGCTGAAGTGGCGCTACGACTCGCTGCGGGTCGTTGGTCGTCACCGCCGTGAGGTTCGTCGCGCCGAGGCACGCGCCCGAGCCGTGGCGATCTACGAGGGGCGCCGCGAGTGGTACCACACGGTACGGCGGGGGGAGGCACTGGCTTCCATCGCCAGGATCTTCAACACGACGCCGGACTCGCTGCAGAAGTGGAACAACATCCAGGGCAACCGGATCCGCATCGGTGAGAAGCTGCTCGTGAAACCGTTCACGAAG
>CAMLIU010000109.1 GCA_946479995.1 uncultured Gemmatimonadota bacterium
AGGAGCCCTGCCGCAGGTGAGACAACTCGACATGGAGCCGTACAGACAGAGGAGCCCTGCGCCAGGCGCAGTTCCGACGACACGAGCCGGGAAACCAAGAGGACCCTGTCGAGACGGAGTGTCCGACCCGGGCTCATGCAGAGCACAAAGCCCTGGTGCACGCGCCCGGCGAAAACTGGCCGCACCCGGCCGCGCAGAGCCGCGCTCGGCCATGCTTCTCGCCACCGTCAGCGCCGGTTAGCTTCACGCCACGGCGTCTCCCAGACCACGAGCCCTCATGACCGCTACCGCTGCTCCTGCCACCTCCGACCACCGCGACTTCCTCGCGATTCCGGACTTTTCCACCTCCGAGCTGCTCGCTCTGTTCGATCTTGCGGAGCGCATGCGGAGGGGGCAGTACGACCGGAAGCCCCTCGCCGGCCAGACGCTGGCGATGATCTTCATGAAGTCGTCCACCCGAACGCGCGTCTCCTTCGAGGTCGGCACCTACCAGCTCGGCGGCCACGCCCTCTTCCTCAGTCCGCGCGACGTCCAGCTCGGCCGCGGCGAGCCCATCGCCGACACGGCGCGCGTGCTCTCGCGCTACGTGAACGGCATCATGATCCGCACCTTCGCCCACCAGGACGTCGAGGAGCTCGCGCGCTACGCCAGCGTTCCCGTGATCAACGGGCTCACCGACCTGCTGCACCCCTGCCAGATCCTCGCTGACCTCCTCACCGTCCGGCAGCACCTCGGCACGTGGGAGGGGAAGAAGGTCGCCTGGATCGGCGACGGCAACAACATGGCGAACTCCTGGATCAACGCCGCGTATCGCCTGGGCTTCGAGCTCGCGCTCGCCTGTCCGGAGGGATACGAGCCCGCCGACCACCTCCTCGATCGCGCCCGGAAGGCCAACGCGAAGATCACCCTCACACGGGACCCGAAGGAGGCCATTGCCGGCGCCGACGTCGTCAACACGGACGTATGGGCCAGCATGGGGCAGGAGGACGAGCAGAAGAAGCGCGAGCGCGACTTCGCCGGCTATACCGTGGATCGGAAGATGATGTCCCGCGCCGCGGGCGACGCCATCTTCCTCCACTGCCTCCCCGCCCACCGCGGGGAGGAGGTGGCGACCGACGTGATCGAGGGCCCTCAGAGCCGCGTCTGGGACGAGGCCGAGAACCGCCTGCACGTCCAGAAGGCGATCATGGCAGTGCTCATGGGTGGTGAACGGCTCTCCTGACCCGCGAATCGGCACCCGGCAGAGAGGCACGCTTCTCGCCAATTGCGGCAGACAGAGCGGTACCGACCAGATCATCCTGCACTGATGACGCGGCCAGCAATCGAACAGGAGCTGCCGGACTCCCCCCACCCGGCCGGAGAGACACTTCGCAAGGCCCCCACTGGAATTCCGGGGGTCGACGCCATCACCCGGGGCGGTCTTCCCGAAGCGCGTACCACGCTGATTCTCGGCGGCCCCGGCGCCGGCAAGACGGTGCTCGCCCTCGAGACGCTGGTCAATGCCGCCCGGCTCCAGCATGAGCCGGGCATCTTCGTGGCATTCGAGGAAAGCAGCCGGCAGATCATCGCCAACGCCGCCACCTTCGGGTGGGACCTCCCCTCGCTCGAGCGGGAGAAGCTCTTCTTCCTCGACGCACGCGTGTCGCCCGTGATCGTCCAGTCGGGCGACTTCGACATCACCCTCATGCTCGCCGGCCTCGAGACCAAGGCGCGCGAGATGGGGGCGAAGCGCATCGTGCTCGACGGCCTCGACGTGCTGCTCACCCTGCTCGACGACCCGGTGCGGGAGCGGCAGGAAGTGTATCGGCTGCACGACTGGCTGCAGCGCTCGGGACTCACCGCCGTCATCACCGGCAAGGCGACCGACGCGGATCGTCACGGCGCTGAGCGTTACTCATTCATGCAGTTCATGGTGGACGCCGTGATCCTGCTGCACCATCGCATGGTGAACCGCGTTTCCCTGCGCGGCCTTCGTGTCGCCAAGTACCGGGGCACGGGATTCGACGAGGGCGAGTTCCCGATGGTGATCTCTTCCAGCGGCATCCAGGTCGCCACCTTCGGACCCGCGATCCTCACTCACGAGGTGTCGCACGAGCGCGTGTCCACCGGCATCTCCCGGCTCGACAACATGCTCGACGGCGGCTACTACCGTGGCTCGTCGGTGCTCGTCTCGGGCGCTCCGGGCGTCGCCAAGACGACGCTCGCCGCCGCCTTCGCCCGCGCCGCCTGCCTCCGCGGCGAGCGGGCGCTCTTCGTCAGCTTCGACGAAGCCGCCGACCAGCTCGTCCGCAACCTGCAGTCGGTCGACGTGGACCTCGCGCCCTTCGTCGCGTCGGGCCTCCTCGAGATCCAGGGAGTGCGTTCGGAGTCGCGGAGCGCCGAGGAGCACCTCATCGACCTGCAGCGCCGCATCCGTGAGTTCGAGCCGAGCACACTCGTGCTCGATCCCATCTCCGCGCTCGGCAAGACGGGTGGCGAGATTGCCGCCGTGCACTCGTCGCTTCGCCTTCTCGACTTCGCGCGGGCCACGGGCATCACCACGCTGTCCACGAGCCTCATGTCGCAGGCGGCCGAGGTGGAGGCCACTGCCATGGAGATCTCCACGATCGCCGACACGTGGATCCACCTCGCCTACGCCATCCACGGCGGCGAGCGCAATCGCACGCTCACCGTGGTGAAGTCGCGGGGCATGCGGCATTCCAACCAGGTGCGTGAGCTGATCCTGTCCGACGAGGGCATCACCCTCGCCGACGTGTTCACCGCGGGCGGCGAGGTCCTCGTCGGCACGGCGCGGTGGGAGTTCGAGCGCGAGATGCGCGGACGCGCCGAGCAGCAGCGCGTGGAGCGCGAGCAGCGCCGGCGGATCGCCGAACGGAACGTCGCGCGGATCGAGGCGCAGATCGCCGCCCTTCGGGCCGAGCTCGAGGCGCAGCAGTCGGAGGCCGAGGCGGTCGGTGTCAACGAAACCCTTGCCGCCGAGCTCCGCCACGACCAGCAGGAGACGCTGCGGCGCCTGCGGTTCGGCGTGAACGACGCGCCCCGCTCTCCCGTTCCCTAGCGCGCATGGCGGACGCAGTCGTCCTTCGGTTGTACCTCGCTGGCGAGGGCCCGAACTCCATCGCCGCGCGCGCGAACCTCCTCCGCCTGCTTGCTGGCGTGGAGCGGTCGTCGTATTCGCTCGAGGTGGTGGACTGCCTGCGCGATCCGCTGCGCGCGCTCCAGGAGGGCGTGCTCGTCACGCCGACCCTCGTGCGCGTGACGCCGCAGCCCGTCGTCACCATCATCGGCACCCTGCGCGATTCCGGCGGGGTGATGGACATCCTCGGCCTGCGAGCCGGTGGTGCGGGCCCTGTTTCCACCTCGGGAGCGGCGCGTGACCCACGCTGACATCGAGCGGCTGGTCCAGCGCCTCGCCCGCACGGAGGAGGAGCTGCAGGCACTCCTCTCCGACGAGGTGGACGCCGTCGTCAGCCCCGCGACGGCCACGCCCATCCTCCTCGGGAGGGCGCAGCGCGCGCTCGCCGAATCCGAAGTTCGCTACCGTGACCTGATCAGCCGGTGCCCCGCGCTCGTCTGCGAGATCCTTCCGGACGGACAGATTGCCTTCGCCAACGCCGCCTTCCGGTCGATGCTCGGTTACGAGCCGGCGGACCTCGTCGGGTCGGCGCTGTGGGAGGCCCTCGCGCCGGCCGGCTACGAGGGGGCGGCGCGCGACTTCCTCGCCGCCCTCCAGCGGGGCGACGTGGCCAATCACGAGCTGCTCATCCGAGCTGCCTCCGGCGAGCCGCGTTGGGTCCTCGCTACCACCGCGAACCGGTACGACGACGAGCGGCGACTCGATCGCGCGGTGGTGTTCGGCATCGACATCACCGCGCGCAAGCAGGCCGAAGAAGCCGAGCGCCAGCTCCGCGAGGCGGAGCACGCCCGCGTCCGCGCCGAGGCGGCCAACAAGGCCAAGACGGAGTTCCTCGCCGTGATGAGCCACGAGCTGCGCACGCCGCTCAACGCCATCTCCGGCTACGCCGAGCTGATCGAGCTCGGCGTGCACGGGCCCGTCACCGACGAACAGCGCCGCGCCCTCGAGCGCATCCGCAGCAGCCAGCGTCACCTGCTGGGGCTCATCAACGACCTCATGAACTTCGCGCGCCTGGAGACTGGCCAGGTGCGGGTTGCTGCGCGCGACGTGCCGGTGAACGAGATTCTCGCCGTCGTCCACGCCCTCACCGCACCACAGCTCGCCGCCAAGGGCCTCCGCTACGAGGTAGGGCGCTGCGACGCGACGCTGACTACCTTTGCCGACAAGGATCGCGTGGAGCAGATCCTCATCAACCTCGTCAGCAACGCCTCCAAGTTCACGCCGGAGGGCGGTCGGGTGACCGTGGAGTGCAGTGCCGACGGCTCGAAGGTCCGGTTCCACGTGACCGACAGCGGCGTCGGCATCCCCGCTGACAAGCTCGATGAGATCTTCGAGCCTTTCGTTCAGGTGCGCACAGGGTTCACCCGTCCCCACGACGGCGTGGGGCTCGGCCTCGCCATCAGCCGCGATCTCGCCCGGAAGATGCACGGCGACCTCGACGTGGAAAGCAGGGAGGGGAAGGGCTCCCGCTTCACCCTGACGCTCCCGCGCCAGGAATACACCGAATCACGCTGACCGAAGGAGACTCCCGTTGAGCAAGCCCTCGAACGTCGTGAAGGCCGGCGAGATGGCCCCCGAATTCTCCGCCGCCACCGACGACGGCAGCACCCTCCGCCTGCGCGACCTGCGCGGCAAGTGGGTGGTCCTCTACTGGTATCCGAAGGACGATACCCCTGGCTGAACCATCGAGGCGTGCTCGTTCCGAGACGCCTTCCCCCGGTTCGGGGGAATCGACGCAGTGATCCTCGGCGCCAGCGGTGACTCGGTGGAGTCCCACCGGAAGTTCAAGGAGAAGTACGACCTGCCGTACACCCTGCTCGCCGACGAGAGTCACGAGATCGCCCAGGCGTACGGCGTGTGGGAGCAGAAGTCCATGTTCGGGAAGAAGTACATGGGCATCCCCCGCACCACCTTCCTCATCGCCCCCGACGGTCGCATCGCCCGGGTCTTCGAGAAGGTGAACCCGCTCGGCCACGCCGCGGAGGTCGCGGAGGCTATCGAAGCGCTCCGCTAGCAACAGGTCGGATCGTCCCGCGCCGTGACCGGCGTCACGTGACGCCGGTCACCAGCGCCCGAGATCGCGGTGACGCCAGTCGCGCTGTGGCGTCCAAAGGGAAACGGATCGACGAAACCCCGATGCCGGGAGATTTCGAATGTCCGACACCCCAGATCGCATGCGCAACGCCAGAGCCGAGCGCTACACGGCGCTCATCATCGAGCTGCTCCCCGCCATCCGCGAGCTGCGTCCCCGTCTCAACGAGGACCAGCTGATGGAGGCTGCCCGTCGCATGGCCGAGTACCGCCTGATCGACGAAGGCCTGTGGTCCGGTCAGGGTCGATGACCGACAGGCCCCGCACTCGCGCCGAGTGCACGAACTCCTTCATGGCGCCGCGGCCGTCGCGCAGCGCACCCTCGCTCGACGAGCGTGTCGAGGCGAGGACCCTCGACATCGCCAACCGGCTGCGCTTCGTCTGCAGCCACCTCCCCGACGACGAGCTGCTCGACCTCGCCACGCGCATGGCCGTCATCGAGGTGAAGTACGCCGGCGGCAAGGAGCTGCATCTCCCCCGCCGCCGCGCCGCCAACGGCTGAGCACCGCAGCGCGACACTGGCTCGAATGAACGTCGGGAGGGCATATTCCGCTCTCCCCTCTTCATTTGCAGCCATGCCAGACACCGCCGCTTCCGCCGCCCTCAAGCGCACCCCGCTCCACGACGTCCACGTCGCCCTCGGCGCGAAGATCGTCCCCTTTGCCGGCTACGAGATGCCGGTGCAGTATCCCGCCGGCATCACCGCCGAGCATCGCGCCGTGCGCGAGTCGTGCGGCATGTTCGACGTGAGCCACATGGGCGAGTTCTGGATCACCGGCCCGCGCGCGGTGGAGTTCGTCAACTACGTGACGACGAACGACGTGAGCGCCCTGGCCGTGGGACAGGTGCATTACTCCACCATCCTCAACGAGCGCGGGACGATCGAGGACGACTGCCTCGTCTATCGCTTCGCCGACCGCATCATGATGGTGG
>CAMLIU010000110.1 GCA_946479995.1 uncultured Gemmatimonadota bacterium
GCTCTTCCTCATTGCCGGCCCCTGCCAGCTCGAGGACGACGCGCTGAACCTGCGCGTCGCCGAGCATCTCGCGCGGCTCGCCGACAAGGTGCCCGGCGGCATCATCTACAAGGCGAGCTTCGACAAGGCGAATCGGTCCAACCCCGGCGCGACGCGCGGGCCAGGGCTCGAGCGGGGGCTCGCCGCACTCGAGCGTGTGCGGAAAGCGAGCGGCTTGCCCGTCCTCACCGACGTGCACCTGCCCGAGCAGTGCGGCCCCGCCGGTGAAGTGGTGGACGTCCTGCAGATTCCCGCCTTCCTCTGCCGCCAGACCGACCTGTTGATGGCCGCCGGCGCGACGGGCAAGCCCGTGAACGTGAAGAAGGGCCAGTGGATGCACCCTGAGGGAATGCGCGGCGCGGTGGAGAAGGTGCGCGCCGGATTCAGCGACGCCGGACGCACCGGCACGCCGGAGGTCGCCGTCACCGAGCGCGGCACCTTCTTCGGCTACGGCGACCTGGTAGTCGACTACCGCGCCTTCGCGCGCATGCGCGCCGCCTGCAATGCGCCCGTCATCTTCGACGCCACGCACAGCGTGCAGCAGCCGGGAAGGGGAGAGGGCGGCGCCAGTAGCGGGGCGCGCGAGTACATCCCGTCGCTCACGCTCGCCGCATGCGCCGTGGGCGTGGACGGACTGTTCATGGAGACCCACCCCGATCCGGCGAATGCGCCGAGCGACGGGCCCAACATGATGCCGCTCGACCAGCTCGACGATCTCGTGCTGCGCGCCGTGGACATCTGGCAGCGGGTGCGCGCATGATGGACGCCGCGCTCGCCCGTTCGATCCGCCTCGTCGGCCTCGACGTGGACGGCGTGCTCACCGACGGCGGCATCTACCTCGGCGCCGTGGACGGTCGGCCGATGGAGTTCAAGCGCTACGAGATCCAGGACGGACTCGGCATCCACTTCATGCGCGCGGCGGGCATCCGCGTGGCCATCATCACGGGACGCGTCTCCGACAGCGTCCGCCTGCGCGCCGCCGAGCTCGGGATCGAGGACGTCGCCCAGGATGCGCAGGCGCAGAAGCTTCCCAGCTTCGTCGCCATGCTCGAGCGCCACGGAATCGACTTCTCGGAGGCGGCGTTCATCGGCGACGATTATCCCGACATGGCCGTGCTGCGCCGCGTGGGGCTGCCCGTCGCCGTGGGCAACGCCGTGCCCGAAGTGAAGGCGGCGTGCACCCTCCACCTCGAGCGCCGCGGCGGCCACGGCGCAATCCGCGAGTTCGCCGAGCGTCTGCTCAAGGCACGGGGGGAGTGGGAGGCAGTCACGGAGCAGTACGTCGCGGAACGATCCATCCTTCCGGCGGAGTCCAACGCGTGACGCCCGAGGAGATCATCGCGAGGGGCCGCCGCGTCATCCGGCTCGAGCGCGAGTCACTCGTCGCCGTGGAGGAACGGCTCGACGAGTCGTTCGCCCGGGCCGTGACGCTGATCTCCGAATCGAAGGGACGCGTCATCGTGGCCGGCGTGGGGAAATCGGGACTCATCGGGCGCAAGATCGCCGCGACGCTGACGTCCACCGGCACTCCCGCCTACTTCCTCCACCCCGTGGAGAGCGCGCACGGCGACCTCGGGCTCGTGGGCCCGGACGACGTCGCCATCCTGCTCTCCAAGTCCGGCGAGTCGGACGAGCTCCTCGCGCTGCTCGAACACCTGCAGGGACTGGGGGTACGAACGATCGCCATTACGGGCCGGGCGGAATCGTCGCTCGCGAAGTTGAGCGACGTTGCGCTGGACGCATGGGTGAAGGAAGAAGCCTGTCCGCACGATCTCGCGCCGACGACCAGCACCACGGCGGCGCTGGCGGTGGGCGATGCCCTCGCGGTCGCGCTCCTGGAGCAGAAGGGCTTTCGCCGGGAGGACTTCGCTCGTCTTCACCCGGGCGGGGCACTCGGGCGGAAGCTCCTCACGCGGGTGGACGAAGTGATGCTGACGGCTCCCCTCCCCGTGCTGCCCCCTGACGCGACGCTGCGGCAGGCCGTCGTCGTCCTGGCCGAGCAGCGAGGCATCGTGATCGTCACCGACGCTGGAGAGACCGTGCTGGGCGTACTGACCGCTGGAGATCTCACTCGCTTCATGGAGCGTGAGGGCGACGTGCTTGCCCAGCCCGTGGAGCGCATCATGACGCGCCACCCGCGCAGTGCGCGGTCGGGCGAGCTCGCGAGCGCCGTGACCTACCGCATGGAGCTGAACGGCATCATGGCGATGCCGGTGCTCGCCGACGGCGACCGCCTGGTCGGCGTGGTGCACCTGCACGACCTGCTGCGCGCGAGGGTCGCCTGATGCGCCGCGTGCTCGGCGTGGCCGTGGTCGGCGTGCTCGCCATTGCCGCCTGCTCGAGGGAGGGCAGCACCCCGCCCGTGAAGACCGGCGCCTCGCTGGCCGACAGCGCCGAACAGGTGATGCAGAACGTGCACTACGTGCTCACCAGCGGGGGCATCCAGCGCGGCGAGCTGTTCGCCGACTCGGCGTACATCTTCGATGACAACACCCGCTACATCCTCAAGAGCCCGCGCACGACGTTCAATACCGAAGCCGGCGTCAAGAACGGCACGATGCGCGCCGACCGCGGACGGTACAACCTCCGGCAGCAGGTGCTCGAGGGCTTCGGTCACGTGGTCATCACGAGCAAGGAAGGCAAGAAGCTGACGTCCCCGTACGTGAAGTACAATCAGGGGATGAACGAGGTCTCCAGCGATACTTCCTTCACGCTCGTGCAGGGAAGTGACACGCTGTCTGGAATCGGCTTCAAGGCAGATCCTCAGCTGCAGCACGTCAACGTGCTGCGCGCTCCGCGCGGTCGAGGCACCTTCACTCTGCCGGGCCAGTGATGCGGGCGTTCGTCACCGGGCTGTTGTTACTTGCTGCCTCTCTGGCCGGTGCGCAGAACGCGCCTGCGCCGTCGGGCCGCTGCAAGATGATCACTACCGCACAACACGGGCTCCGCACGGACAAGCAGCCGAGCGGACAGATCAACCTCTATACCGGCGGCAACGTCGTCGCGCGCTGTCCAGCTCAGAATCAGGTGCTTCGTGCTGATAGCCTCGAGTCCTACGGCGATGAGGGTCGCACCGTCTTCATCGGCCACGTGGACTACCGGGACCCGCGCCTAAAGCTGAAGTCCGACTATCTGACGTATTACCAGCGAGAAGAACGCATTCTCGCGACGCAGAATGTCGTCGCTACGCTGCCAAGCGGTACCACGCTCACGGGTCCGCAGGTCGAGTTCTTCCGCGCCGTCGCCGGGATTCGTCCCCAGCAGTCCGCCACCGCCATCGGCCGTCCCACGATCAACCTCGTCCAGCGCGATTCCCTCGGCCGGCCACAGCCGCCCGTGAAGATCACCGCCAATACCGTCTACCTGCAGGGCGACAGCATCGTCTCGGCGGTCGGGCAGGTGGTCGTCGTGCGTCCCGAGCTCACCGCCGTCGGCGACTCGCTCTACGCCGACGCCGGCAGCGGCCTTCTCCGCATGATGCGCCAGCCGCGCATCACGGGCACGAAGGGCCGCCCATTCACGCTCGTCGGCGAGACAATCGACCTCCGCACCAGCAATCGGAAGCTCGAGCAGGTGCTGGCCAAAAACGCCGCCCAGGCCCACAGCGAGGACCTCGACCTCAAGTCGGACACCATCGACCTTCGCGTCGCCAACGACCTGCTGCAGCAGGCGTTCGTGTGGGGAAAGAGCCGCGCGCACGCCACCTCGCCCACCCAGACCATGGTCGCCGACTCCATCCATGTGATCATGCCCGCGCAGCACGTGCGTGAGCTTCATGCGCTGCGCGGCGCCGTGGCCGAGGCGACGCCCGATACGACGAAGTTCCGCACCAAGGAGAAGGACCGTCTCACCGGCGACACCATCGTCGCCTGGTTCGACTCCGTGCCGCCGAAGGACACCACCACCAAGCCGAAGATCCAGCTCCTCGTGGCCACGGGCAATGCGTCGTCGCTACAGCACCTCGCGCCGAAGGACACGAGTCTCTGCCTCCCGGCCATCAGCTACGTGAAGGGCAGGGTCATCACCGTGCACTTCGATTCGGCGCAGGTATCGACGGTGAAGGTCACGGACAAGGAAGACGCCACGGGCGTCTACCTCGAACCCGACTCCACCGCCGAGGGCGCCCGCTGCCATGGGGGCACCGTCGCCGGCGCGACGGCGGCCGATACCTTGTCGAAGCCCCCCGCCGGCCGGCCGATGCCGTCGACTCCGCCGCCGACTCCTCCGCGAGCGGCCACGCCGCCGGCCATCGTTCCGAAGCGCCCATGAGCACGTCAGACCTGCCGCCCCGCATCCAGGCGCTCGTCGAGCGCCTCGCCCGTGGAGATCGCTCCACCGCGCTGGCGCTGCACGCGATCATCTGCGCCGCCGACACGAGCGGCGCGGCGACCTTCGACGCCGTGGCGATCTGCTATCGCAAGGACCACCTGGCCGCCGAGCGCGCCGCCGGCCGCGACGCCGAGCGGGAGGCGGGAGAGCTGAGCATGGACCAGGTGCGCGCGCACCTCGCCCAGTCCGTGCTTCCCAGGCTTGCCTCCGAACAGGTAGTCGTGCTGCCCGCCGGCGGGCTGCAGCCGGACAGCACCATCCGCTTCGCCGAGCGTGTCTGGGCTGACGTTGCCGCCATGCGGCGGGAGGTAGCCGAGGCGCTCATCCACACGGGCGAGCACGCCGCCGTGCGCGACGACCGCCCGACTCCGGCGTCCGCCCCCGCCCAGCGCAGCGTGCTCGAGGCGAGCGGACTGGTGAAGGTCTATCGCCGCCGCCGAGTGGTCAACGACGTGGCCCTCCGATTGCAACAGGGAGAGATCGTCGGACTGCTGGGCCCGAATGGGGCGGGGAAGACCACGACGTTCTACATGATCGTCGGGCTCATTCAGCCGATGTCGGGCCGCATTGCGCTGGACGGGGCGGATATCACCAACATGCCCATGTACCAGCGCTCACGCCTGGGACTGGGCTATCTTTCCCAGGAGCCGTCCATCTTCCGGAAGTTGTCCGTCGAGGACAACATCGTGGCGATTCTCGAGACCCTCCCGCTCACCAGGGAGGAGCGCGACAGGCGCCTCGAGACCCTGCTGGGCGAGTTGAAAATCGAGCACCTGCGTCACAGCAAGGCGTTCCAGCTCTCCGGCGGAGAACGACGGCGCCTCGAGATCACGCGGGCGCTGGTGACGCAGCCGAAGTTCATGATGCTGGACGAGCCCTTCGCGGGGGTGGACCCCATCGCGGTGCACGATATCCAGACCATCGTCGCCGGCCTGCGCCACCGTGGCATCGGCGTGCTGATCAGTGATCACAACGTGGAACAGACTCTGGACATCGTTGACCGGGCATACATCATGTTCGAGGGCCAGGTGAAGGTCTCCGGCACCGTGCGCGAGCTGGTATTCGACGACGAGGTGGCGGACATCTATCTTGGTCCCACCCTCACGGCGCGCCTGCGCGCGCGCTTCGCGACCGAGTCACAGGGCACAGGAGAAAGCGCATGAGACCCGGTCTCGGCCAGCATACCCAGCTCAAGCAGGAGCTCAAGATCAATCCACGCCTCTACCAGGCGATGGATCTGCTCTACATGCCCCTGCTCGACCTCCAGCAGCACCTCAAGCAGGAGCTGCTCAACAATCCCTTCCTCGACATGATCGAACCGGAGGAAGAGGACGAGGAGGAAGGGGAGACGCAGCAGGAGGAAGCCACCCAGGAAACCGAGGCCGAGAAGGAAGAGAAGGGCGAGATCGACTGGGAGGAGATCCTGCTCGATGGCTTCGACGCCGGCGGGCGCCGCGAGGAGCACGAGGAGCGCGAGTACTACGAGCCGGTCACGGTGGATACGCGTGACCTCTCCGATCACTTGCGGGAGCAGGTGAGCCTGCTCGACCTCAGCGGGCGGCAGATGTACCTCGCCGAGGAGTTCATCGGCAACATCAACGAGGACGGATACCTCGCCTGCGGCCTCGAGAAGATCGTCGAGGGCGCGAACGAGAGCGTGATGAAGGCTGCCGAGGCAGCGGAGCGCGACACCGGTGACCTTCCACTCTACACGATGGCCGAGGCGGAGGAGATGCTCGGCATCGTCCAGAGCCTCGATCCGCCGGGCGTCGGCGCGCGCGACCT
>CAMLIU010000111.1 GCA_946479995.1 uncultured Gemmatimonadota bacterium
GAGGCGATCGCGCGGGTGGACGAGCGGTACGAATCGGTGGCGCGGACGCTGGGAGACTCGCCCTTTCGCGCGGCGTGGCGGGTGACGCGGCCGCTGGCGGGGCGGGGGCTGCTGGCGGCGGCGGTGGTGATGTGGGCGCGGGCGGTGAGCGAGTTCGGGGCGATCGTGGTGCTCACCTACAACCCGAAGGTGGTGAGCGTGCTGAGCTACGACCGGTTCACGAGCTACGGACTGGGGGCAGTGCTGCCGGTGGCGGCGGTGCTGGTGATCCTGGCGCTGGTGCCGCTGGTGGTGCTGCGATCATTGCGCGCTCGTTCGGCGCTGGGGGAGGCGTCATGAGCAGTGTCTGGTGCCCTGATGACGTGATGATGCGATCATGATAGAGTGTGTCTCCCTATCCACCAGGGCGGGGAATTTCGAGTTGCGGGACGTCTCCTTCAGGATCCCGTCCGGAGCCTGGGGGGTGGTGCTCGGTCCCGCGGGAGCGGGGAAGACGACGCTGCTCGAGACGATAGCCGGCGTGCGACGCACGGGGCGGGGGAGCATTGCCCTGCGCGGCGTTCCGGTAACGCAGCTGCCGGCGGAAGAGCGCAGGGTGGGCATTGTCTACCAGCACGGATTCCTCTTCCCACACCTTCGGGTGGCGGAAAACGTGGGCTACGGGGCATCGGACCCGGAGTACGTGCAGGAGATCGGCCGGCAGTTTGGAATTGACGCACTTTTTGGCAGAAGCGTGATGACGCTGAGCGGGGGGGAACGCCAGATCGTGGCGCTCGCGCGGGCGCTGGCGCCGAAGCCGGACGTGCTCCTGCTCGACGAGCCCTTCGCGTCGCTCGATCCGCGGTCGCGCACACGTGCTCGGAGTGTCCTGCGCAAGCTCGTGCGCGAGCGGGGGGTGACGGTGCTGCAGGTGACGCACGACCTCGCCGAAGCCAGGACAGCGGGGGACGTGGCCATCCTGATGCAAGGCGGCCGGCTGACGCAGGTCGGGACGCCGGACGAGCTCCTCCGGCACCCGGCGTCGGCCTCCGCGGCGGAGTTCGTCGGCGCGGAGAACGTGTGGGTGGGCAAAGGCCAATGGCGTCAGGCCGAGGGGTCAGGGGGCCGGAGCAGCGCGCGCTTCGAAAGCTCGGCGGGTCTCGCCCTGATCGGACACGGTGAGCTCCGCGACGGGCCGGTGCATGCGGTGGTGCGCGGTGAGGATGTCGTGCTGTCGCTCGTGCGACAGCACCTGAGCTCCGAGTGGAACGTCGTCGACGGGACGGTGATCGAGGTGGCGCGGGAGGGCTGGACAGCGAACGTCGCGGTGGACGTGCACGGGGAAGTACTCGTCGCGTGCGTGACGATGAGGGAGCTGGATGAACTCGGGATCCACGAGGGGGACCGAATCGTCGCCAGCGTGAAGGCAACGGCGGTGCATTTGTGCTGAGCCGCCGGCAGCGATTGTTGCTCCGGAATCCGGCTGCCCGTCAATGCTGTGACCAGTTTCACAGCATCGAAATCGCATGTCCCCCTACCCCATCGCTCTCGTCGCCGGCGGGAGCTGCTCCGTATTGGCCGCTGCGTACGAGCCGCTCACTGAGGGTGTCGCGTGGTCACTCTGACCCTCGTCGCCATCCTTCTCGTCGCGCTGCTTTCGTACCGGAATAGCGATGCGAGCGATCAGGGCGTCGGCCGCATGGCATCCGCGCTCGATTCCCGGTGGATCCTGGTCATCGTGGGAGCGGTCACCGTCGCGGTGATCTGGACCTCGTGGGCGACCTGGCATCCGTTCCCCGTGGTGCACGACGAGATGGCGTACGTGCTCCAGTCGCAGATCTTCGCGCGCGGACGATGGGCACTTCCGTCGCCGGCCATTCCCGAGTTCTTCGAGCAGCCGCACGTACTCGTGGTGCCGTCGGTGGCGGAGAAGTACTTCCCCGGCCACGCGTTGGTGCTGACGGTCGGCGCACTGGTCGGCTTGCCCGCGTTGATGCCGCTCGTGCTGCAGGCAGTGATTGCAATCCTGCTCTTCGTGCTGGCACGCCGAGTGGCGAACGGCGGCGTTGCGCTGCTCTCATGGATACTCTGGCTCACCAGCCCGATCGTGCTGTACTTCGGTGCGTCGTTCTACTCCGAGGCGACGACGACAGCCTGCTGGCTGGCCGGCTGGTACGCGCTTCTGGAGTGGCGTGCGCAGCGGAAACTGCGCTGGCTGCTGGCGGTCGCGTTCTTCACCGGCTGGGGCGCGATCACGCGACCGCTCACGGGGCTGGCCTACGCGATCCCGCTCGGCGTGGTCGTGCTGAGTGATGTCTACCGTACGCGCCGCTGGCGCGACCTGTCGTGGGCGTTGGTCATGGGAGTCGTGGTGCTGGCGATTCTCCCGCTGTGGAGCGCACGGACCACCGGTGACTGGCGAGTGACGCCGCAGACGCTCTACACGCAGCAGTACATGCCGTACGACGTGCCTGGCTTCGGGATGCGCCGGACGCCCCCAGAACGTCCGCTCACGCCGGAGATCGAACACCTCAATCAGGCATACAGCCGCTATCACGTCACGCACTATCCTTCGACGCTGCTGAAAACCCTCGTGCAGCGCGCTGCGGCACTGCGCATGGACGTGTGGGGATCGTCCGGCGGCGTGATGATGATCTTCGCCATGCTCGGCGTCTTCACGCTGACTGGCCCGACCGTGTTCGCGGTCGGCAGTGCCCTGTTTCTCTTTCTTGTCTATCTCCTGTACGCCACGCCGCCGAGTTGGACGCTCTACTACTACGAGACGGTGCCGGCGTTGGCGTTCCTGACCGCCTCGGGGCTGGCGTGGGCGGCTGCCTTGACCAGTACCAGGCCCCGCCGGTTGCCCGGCGGATGGCGGTCGCCGCGGCTCACGAGCGCGCTGGTGGCAGGGGCGCTGGTGCTGTGCATTCCCGGCGCGCGGATGCTCGAGTACCTGCGCGTGGAGCGCCGACTCGAGCGGGTACCACAGAGACGTTTCGCGTTGACGGTGGAAGCGCTTCCGGATAGGCGTGCGGTCATCTTCGTGCGCTATTCACCGGTGCACGACTCCAATGTGGCATGGGTGCAGAACTCCGCGAATCCGGCTGCCGAGCGAGTCTGGATCGTGTACGATCGAGGAGAGCAGGAGAACGCTCGACTGCTCGCGCTGTCCCCGGAACGAGTGCCCTACCTGTTCGACGAGATGAGCCACACCCTCTTCCGGTACCCCCGTCCGGAGATCCGTGAGGCATCATTGCGCCCACTGTCGCACGAGGCTCGTCCACCGGCGACACCCTGATACCTTTGTAGGAAGCTGCCTCGCCTCGTCCTCGAGCGGGCGATCTCTCCTCCTGCTTCCTCTGCCGCGCACATGCGACTCTCGTCATTCGCACGTCTCGTCACGCTCACTACGCTCGCGATCCTGAGCGCCGGCATCCAGGAAGCTGGCGGCCAGCAGGCAGGCACGTTGATGCAGCGCCCCGAGATCCGCGCCCTGCTCGATACGATCAAGGCGAGCAACGACTGGACGCTGCAGCAGCAGGTGTCGCTGTGCGAGATCCCGGCGCCGCCGTTCAAGGAGCAGGCGCGCGGCGAGGCGTACAAGGCGGCGTTCGAGAAGCTGGGCCTCACCAACGTGCGCATCGATGCGGTGGGGAACGTGATCGGCGAGCGGCGCGGATCGGCGGATGGCCCGGTGGTGGTGATCGCCGGCCACCTGGACACGGTGTTCCCCGAGGGAACGGACGTGACGGTGAAGCGCGAGGGCGACCGCTACGTCGGCCGCGGCATCGGCGACGACTGCCGAGGGCTGGCGGTGGTGCTGAGCGTGGCGCGCGCGCTGCAGGTCAACCCGATCGCGACGAAGGGGACGATCGTCTTCGTGGGCGACGTTGGTGAAGAAGGCCCGGGGAACCTGCGAGGGATGCGCCAGTTGTTCGCCGGCGCGCAGAAGGGCGGGCTGCCGAAGATCGACTACTTCATCTCGGTGGACGGCGCGGGCAACGGGATCACGAGCCGCGCGGTGGGGAGCCACCGCTACAAGGTGCACTACAAGGGACCGGGCGGTCACAGCTACGGCGCGTTCGGCAACCCGAACCCGGCGCACGCGCTCGGCCGCGCGATGGCGGCGATCGCCGACTTCCAGGTGCCGACGTCGCCGAAGACGACGTTCAACGTGGGCGTGATCGAGGGAGGGACGAGCGTGAACTCGATCCCGTTCGAGGCGTCCATGGAGTTCGACATGCGCTCCGAGTCGGCGCAGGCGCTCGACGCGCTCGACGCGAAGGCCCAGCGCGCCTTCCGCGCCGCGCTGGCGGCGGAGAACGCGCGGTGGCCGAAGTCGCGCTACAAGCTCACGATGCAGATCGACACGATCGGCATCCGCCCCACGGGTGGCCAGCCGGACTCGGCGCCGATCGTGCGCGTGGCGGAGGAGGCGGGGAAGGCGCTCGGCTTCTCACCGCGACTGGGCGCGTCGAGCACGGACGCGAACATCCCGATCAGCCTCGGCATCCCGGGGATCACCATCGACGGCGGCGGGACGGGGGGCGGGGCCCACGGGCTGGACGAGTGGTACTCGGACGGGGCGTCCGGGTGGGTGGGGCCGCAGTGGGGGGCCTTGATCGTGCTCGGATTGGCAGGGCTCCGATAACTACAACAACTACAACTGAAGTACTGCGTACCTCGTACCTCGTAGCAGGACCCAGGGGGCCGGCCATTCCAATGAACGGCTGGCCCCTCTTTCCTTACGCGTGAGCCAGAGCTGCATTGGACCAACGTTGCGTCAGGTCCGGGTACGAGGTACGGAGTACGAGGTACTTCGGTTGTAGTTATCGGTTAAAGCGAATCCAACCCCTCTTTACCCGTATTGACCGCCCACGGGATCAGCTCGTACTGCGCCACCCCGAACGTCACGTACGGATCCCCATCGCGGATCGCGTCGAGGGCGCCATGCACGTCGTCGTCGGGGACGCGCACGAGCAGTGCGCCACCGGTGCGCGGGTCCAGGGGGCCGCTGGCGATGAGGATGCCGGCTTCCTTGAGCGAGCGCAGGTAGGCGCGGTGCTGCTCCTGGACGGCGACGACGTCTTCGAGGGGGCGACGATAGCGGACGAGGGCGATGGCGTACATGCGGTGGGCGCGGTGAACGGTGAGCGGTGAACCGCCAGCTGGCTGCTGGAGGGTCACACCGCGGGCCGGAATTGGCAAGCACGGCCGCGAGGTATCGTACGTGCATGAGGGAGAGGCATGATGACACTCCCACGCAGGACCACGACCCTCGCCACGGTCGCGCTCGTCGCGCTGGCGGCGGGATGCACCGTTGAATCCAAGGAGCGCGCCAACGCCATCGCCGCCGACACGCTGGCTGCGGACTCCACCGCCGTTGGCGCCGGCAGCCCCACCGACGCGCCCGGCGTGAACGTGGACGCGAACCGCACGCCGCCGGCGCCGGACAGCGCGCGCACGAGCGACACGGCCGGCGTCAGCTTCGCCGGCGTGCCCCCACTCCGCATCGGCATGACGGCCGCCCAGGCGCGCCAGGCGCTCGGCATGCCGGCGTCGAACGCGAAGTCGGGGGAGTGCAGCTACCTGGACTCGAAGGGGCGCATGCACGCGTACGCCATGCTCGTTCGCGACACCGTCGCCCGCATCGACGTGCGCGACAACACGCTCGCCACGGCCGCGGGGGTCCGGGTGGGCGACGCGGAGTCACGAGTCCGCGAGCTGTACCGCGGGCGCGTGAAGACCGAGCCGCACAAGTACGTGCAGGGCGGGCACTACCTGATCGTGACGTCGCCGACGGACACGACGCGACAGATCGTGTTCGAGACCGACGGGAAGCGGGTCACCGGCTATCGCGTCGGCCGCACGCCCGAGGTGGGATGGGTGGAGGGGTGCAGCTGATGCGAGTTACTGCAACGGCGAGTACTTCGTACTGCGTACCTCGTACGGAGACCCGGCAGGAGGCCCCTCCAATGCACCGACGCATCCGTTCGGCACGCCGGCCAGCCGTACGAGGAGCGCTACGGGACATTGTTGGGGACTTGTTCGAGGTCCTGGTACGCGGTACGAAGTACGCAGTACGTATGTTGTAGTCC
>CAMLIU010000112.1 GCA_946479995.1 uncultured Gemmatimonadota bacterium
GTAATGGCGATCAGACCGAACAGCGAAGAGCGCAGCTTTGGCGCCGACCGTGAGCGGCAACGTGAAGTGTCGAACGAGAGCAGCCGCAGCGCACGCGCGTCGAGCAACGACAACGCTGCCCGCGGCGATCAGGCGACGGACGCCGGGCAGACGCGCTCGCGCAGCAACCGCGGCTTCGCATCCATGGATCGCGAGAAGCAGCGTGAGATCGCCAGCAAGGGTGGTCGCGCGGCGCACCAGAAGGGCACGGCCCACGAGTTCGACTCCAGCGAGGCGCGTGCGGCGGGACGCAAGGGCGGCGTGACGGTGAGCCGCAACCGCGAGCACATGGCGGCCATCGGCCGTCGCGGCGGCGAGGCACGCGGCGCCAATCGCGCGGCGCGGCTCCAGCAGAACAACGGCATGTCGGCGTCGGCCGCGGGGAGCCAGGGGAACGCGCAGGCCAGTGCCCAGCCGGGCACCAGCAACGCGCGCTTCCAGAGTGACCGTGAGGTCGGGCTGCAGAACAGCGGGCTCGCCAACGGCAATGCGGCGAGCGCCAACCGGCAGAGCGGCAACTCGCTCGGCGGGGAGCGCAACGCCAACGCGAACGACGAGCGCAACGTCGAGCGGCCGTAAGGCCGGCCTGCTCGTCCGCAGCAACTGACCCTTCATCGGCTCATTGGTCCGTCCCGTCGACGGACCGATGAGCCGCTCGTGTTTCCTTACCCGGGCGCGGACATCACCGTGCTCCAGCGCGCGTCGTCCACGTTGCCACCGCTTATTACCACGGCAACCGGACCGGTGACGTCGGTCAGGTGTCCGTGCAGCAGCGCGGCGGTGGCGACCGCGCCCGAGCCTTCGGCGCGCAGGTCGTGCTCACCTGCCAGCCAGCGCATGGCGTCGGCGACCTCCGCCTCGCGCACCGTGACCATCGTGTCGATCGCCACGCGGCCGATGGCGAATCCTTCGTCGTCGATCTGTCCCGCGAGTCCATCGGCCAGCGTCGGCAGCACCGGCACGTCCACGCGCGCGCCGGCGGCGAGCGACGCCGCCATCGCATTCGTCAGCTCGCTCTGCACGCCGACGATGCGCGCTGCGGGAACCACGGCGCGGACCAGCGCCGCCATCCCGCCGACCAGCCCTCCGCCGCCGACCGGCACGACGAACGTCGCCACCGCTGGTAGCTCCTCGATGACCTCCAGCGCCACCGTTCCCTGGCCGGCGAGCAGCGCCGCCCCCGCGCACGGATTCACGAACGTCATCCCCTGGTCCTGCGCGAATCTCTCCGCCGCATGGTGCGCGGCATCATAATCCGGATAGCCGTCATCCACTTCCGCCCCGAGTGCGACGATGCCTCGGCGCTTGACGTCGGGGGCGGTGGCCGGGATGAAGATCCGCGCCCGCACGCCGAGCGTGCGAGCCGCGTGCGCCAGGCCAAGTCCGTGATTGCCCGCCGAGGAGGCCACGACGCCCCGCGCCCGCTGCTCATCGGAGAGCGTGGCGAGGGCATTCGTCGCGCCGCGGAGCTTGAACGATCCCGTGCGCTGCAGGTTCTCGCACTTGAGCCACACGTCGGCAGCCGCTACCGCGCCGAGTCCCGCCGATCGAACCAGCGGCGTGCGTTCGACGATGCCGCGCAGCCGATAGCCGGCGGAGAGGACATCGGCAGGGGAGGGGAGCATGGAAGACGGGAGGTCGGAGGTCGGGATGTCGGAATGTCAGAAACTACTCTCATCCCGTAGCCCCGACCGTCCGCAGTTGACTCTCTCCCTCGCCGGGTTAGATTTCCTCCCGGACGGCGGCCCCGCACGGTTGCGGGGCCGTTGCCGTCTGGCACCTCGCTCGTCTGAATGGGGTAGAACGTTCAGACAGTGGTGCGACGCGGGGCTGTAGCTCAGCTGGGAGAGCGCTGCAATCGCACTGCAGAGGTCAGGGGTTCGATCCCCCTCAGCTCCATCGATGTCTCGACCGATTGGCACAGAAATGGCCAATCCCGGTATCAGCCCGCCGCCGCTCGGTAGGACGTACAGTTCCAATGACGGCGCGCGAGGCGAACCGGTGAGGCCAGGCCAATCGGATGACATATAGAACGCCGCGACGCTTTCCAGCGCGCGGCGTTTTTATTTGTCTCCGGTCCCCTCGGCCGACGCTGCGCTAATCGATTGCTGCGCGCGCGTCGTCGCGCAGCGCCTGGAACAGCTCCCGCAGCCACGCGTTCTCCTCGCGCTCCACTGCTCCTTCGAAGTCGCTCATCGCCGTGTTGCCGAGCGAGTTCAGGAAGTTGAGGATCCCGCTCTCCTGCACCGTGAGGTGCGAGTTCCGCATGATCACCGTGGGCTCGCCGCTGTCGCCGGTGCGCACGCCGATGCGGAAGAGCGCCCCTTCGCCGAGGAAGGGCCGCCGCAGGGGCGCGCGGAGGAGCCGCGCCGTCACGAGGGGCAGGTCCCATTTCGGCTCGCGATGCGCCGTCACCACCCAGCTCCGCTGCCGGTCGCCGCGCTCGTTCACCAGCTCCATCACGAGATCGTGAAAGCCGACGTGGAAGATCTTCACCTTGGCGCGGAAGTCGGCGATGACGAGGAGCGAATCCGGGATCGGCCGCGCCGGCCCCGAGAGCGGAACGAGCTTCCCGTTCAGCGTGCGCACGCGGATCGTGAGGTATCGGTCGCGCTGGGCGATGTCGATGAACGGCACCGCGGCGCGATCGGCGATCACCGCATGGTAGGTCGTCGGCTCGATGTACTTGCGGAGGTACTCGGCGAAGGCGGGGAGCCGACGCCGCAGCGGCGCCGAGTTGATGGCGATGCCGACTGTCACGGCCGTGGATCCGTCGGCGAGACGGGAGGGACTCAGGGAGTCCAGGGTGAAGACGCTCCCCAATGCGGCGGCGGTGCGTGGCGCCGTGGCCGCGAGCTCGGCCCGGAGCTCCCGCTCCGTCCGTCCTTCACCCGCCGCGAAGAGACGGGAGATGATCGTCGCCACGTCCGCGGGACGAACGCTGCCGATCGCGTAATCCACGGTCGTCTCCCAGCGGTACACACCGTCGTCGAGGCGCGCGAGGGAGGTGACGTGCCGGCCGTCGCCCGGGCGCGCCGGCGCGGGCACGGAGGATCGCGCCGTCATCGTGTAGCGCCCGTCGCCGATGGTGCCGAAGACCTCGAGCAGGCGGACGTTTCCCGTCATCGCCGTCCACGCCGCACTGTCGTCGAACACCCGCGAGGGGGAGAGCGCCGCCTTGGTCAGGTGGAGGCGGGCGTACTCGTAGCGTGCGTTGCGCAGGACGTCGAGGTGCCGGTTGGCGATCGCCTCGAACGCCTGCTCGGCCGCCGCGCGCCCCCGCGCCGCCGGCCCGAAGCCGCCGAAGGGGTCGCGACAGGCGGTCGCGGACACCGTGAGCGCGCCGATGACCGCCATCCGCAGCGCTGAGGTGGCGATCGTGGTGATGCGGACTACTGAACGGCGGCGTGCGGCAGTGGACAGAGCGGGGACCAGCAGCGCGGGAGGGGTTGAAGCAACATCCTGTCCGGAGTATTTTACAAGGGTTCCGCCGAATGCGCAGATGGTTGTCCGTTCGGCATTTTGGTGCCCCTTGGTGTAACTGGCAACACGCCTGACTCTGGATCAGGAGAGTCCTGGTTCGATCCCAGGAGGGGCAACTGCGAAAAGGCTCGCGCGCACTTCGGTGCGGCGAGCCTTTTTCGCATCCTTGGGTGGTTCACCTCAGTCGCGACACTCATGCATCGGTTTTCGACGCGGGCGCGAAGAATCGATGCGGGTAGCGAGGACGTCCGGCACGGCCAATGCTCCTCTGCCGAGCATCTTCAACGGAGGGCTGTCATGGCTCGCAAGCGAGAAGAGATCGAACCGAATTCCGGGGACAAGCGCTACATCCGCCGCGACGCGTCGGGGCGGTTCACCGAGGATCAGAGCGACGTCGGACGCTCCCTCGCCGCGGATAAGCGCCGTTCGTCCAGCACGAAGGTCCCCAAGGGACAGGGAGACAAGGGCGAGACGAAAAGCGGCAAGCGCTGATCGAAGGCGAACCGGCGGGGGCGTCCCCCCGGGCCGTTCGACTGTCCGGCCACCGCTTCGGTCGTGGACGTCGCATGCTGAGCCGCGGCGGAAGCAGCAGCCGATACCTGGATTGCCGACGCGCCGCCCGATGCGGGTGGCGTGATCCGGCGGTCATGCTGCCGGCGCTCCTCGAGCGTCTCGCCCGCTCGACGATGCAGTTCCTTGAACTCCTGCTGCAGCGCCGCCAGCTCCTCGTCGCTCATCGCTTCCATGTCCACGAGCTTGTTGCGCGCCGAGTGCGTGGCGCGAATCAGCTCGTCGAGCTTGAGGTGCATCACCTTGGCGTCGCGGTTCTGGGTGTTCTGGATCAGGAACACCATCAGGAAGGTGACGATGGTCGTGCCGGTGTTGATCACCAGCTGCCACGTATCCGAGTAGTGGAACGCGGGACCGCTCGCCGCCCAGACGATGACGATGGCCATGGCGCCGAGGAAGGTCCACGGGGTGCCGACGGCTTGTGCAGTGGCCTGGGCGAGTCTACGGAAGAACTGCTGCATGGCCTCGAGTGAACTGTCGAAATCGTGATGTGGCGAACGCTGCGGACCGGCCACGGCTCAGCGCTGCCTGAGGACCCCGGCTGACGGCTCAGCCGCTGGCGCTGCCCCCGCTCCCGCTCGGGTCGTGCTGGTCGACGCCGCCGGGCGGTGTATGACGGCTCGCCCAACCGCGCACCGGCTCGGCCATCCGGCGCAGGAGATCCAGGCGCTCGTCAGGAAGCGCCTCCCATCCCTCGGGCACCTCGAGAAGGCGCCGGCGCTCCGTGTTGTCCTCGTTCTGGAAGGCCAGCCACTCGGTCGGCGTACCCGGCACGGTGGCGACGAAGCCCGATTGTACGAGCCACGCCGTCCACGTCGTCCCGTCCGATGCGACAAAGGTGCGTAGCGCCATGCTCGCCGTCGGAAGCACCAACCGTGCCCGCGCCGAGCTCGGCGACGGGAGAAATGGGCAGCGATGCCCGCTATTGGGGCTGTTCCGGTGAGGCGGTACGCCGGCGCGGCGTGAGGGGCTGCACCGGCGAAGCATCCTGGCACCACCGACGGAGCAGCGCGTCGCTCGCCAGGGTCCACCCGGGAGGAAGGGCGTCGAACCGTCGCCGCTCCTCCCCGCTCGTGAAGAGGAGCCATCCGTTCGCCAGCTCGGGCCGCGGAAGCAACCGGGTACGGCGCTCCGTGAGCTGCTCCTGGATCGCACGCACCTCCCACACTCGATTCTCGCCGTCCTGGAATGTCCGCACCCGTCGCTCTCTTCCTGGCAACCCGCCGCCCCTGCGCGGCCGACCCCGCTCCAAGTACGAGGGGCTGGCTGCAAGCATCATGCACCGATCGTGACAGAGATCACAGAACCGAGGCGGTCTCGAGTGTTACGTGCCCTTCCGTCCTGACGACTGGCCGGAAATGGCCGTAGTGACGCCCGCAGGCGAGCGTCGTCTTCAGGACCCGAACGTCCCTCCTGTTCCTCGCATTTCCCGCCCCGCACAATGCTTCGCCCCGCACTTCGTCTCTCCGCCGTCGCCGTCGCTGCCCTGTTCGCCGCCTGCGTTCCCCCTCGTGAGCGCGTCGAAGGTCTCTCCCCCGACGGATCGACGCGCGTGAGCCTCGATCTCCAGCCCGCTGGCATCGATAGCGTCCTCGGCACGGGCACCCTCCAGGTGGCGGGGCAGCCGCACACGGTGGTGGTCGCCGGCCGGTGGAACGACGTCGGCGACGGCGTGCGCAGCCTCGAAGCGACGCTGCAGTCCGACACCACGCCGGGGGAGCGCTGGGCCATCGAGTGGTCGACGACGTCGCTCGAGGGCTCCCTCCGCCACACGGGCGCCGGCGCCGACGAACCGCGGGACGTGGTCCAGATCGCGACGCCGTAAGGGGCGGAAGGTCAGAAGGTCAGAAGGTCAGAAGGTCAGAAGGTCGGACGGTCGGAAAGGT
>CAMLIU010000113.1 GCA_946479995.1 uncultured Gemmatimonadota bacterium
GCGAGTCGGTTGAGCACCTGCTGCACCTGCTGGTCGGCCGTCTGCTCACGCGGCTCGGTGGGCGACACGACGACGAGTGGCGCGGGCGCCGCGGCGCGGCCGCCCGGGGGGAGCTGGGCGGCGGGCGAGGCGCAGGCGCCGAGGAAGACGACGAAGGCGACGAGGGATCGTCGACTGGACATGGGAATCGTACCGGCTGGAGTCGACTGGAAGACGACGGCTCGACGCGATGGTTAATTCCCGCCGCGGATCCGGGGCGTTGGCCGGCCTGCTTGCGGAACGGCCGCGCGTTCGTCTAGGGTAGTGAGCCGGCGCCGACGCCGCTCTTCCCCCCCCTTCGTTGTTGCAGCGTGATCGGAGCGCTCACCCCAGCCGACGACTTCGCCCGGCAGCTCTCGTTCGATGAGCTCGCCGCCCTTGCGACTTCGACGATCGCCGAACGTGGCGGTGTCGTCTGCTCGCTGGGGCCGAACGGCATTGCCGCCATCCGCCGCCAGCTCGGTGAAACGCGCACCGAAGCGCTGATGCGCGAGCTCAACCTGTTCGTGCGCCGCAACCTCCGCGGCAGCGACGCGGTCGCGATGGTGGGCGACGAGCTGGTGCTCCTCCTCGGCGCCGCCACGGCGCTCGCCGAGACGGTGGGGCAGCGGCTGCTCTCAGCCAGTCGCGGCCATGTGTTCTCCGGCGGTGCCTCGGATCGCTCGCTGCGGCTCACCCTGTCGCTCGGCATCGCGGCGTCGCCGACGGATGGCCGGCGGTTCGAGGAGCTGCTGGCCGCGGCGCGCGGCGCTCGCGAGTCGGCGGGAGAGGATGCACTGGGGTTCGCCAGCGCGGGGCATGGCGGCGCCCTCGAGCTGGCGCGGTTCGTCGGGCGCGGCGAGGAGCTCACGCGGCTCACCGACTACCTGGAAGACATGGTACGCGGCGTGGGCCGCGTGGTGGCGGTGATCGGCGAGACCGGCGTCGGGACCAGCGCGCTCGTACGGTCGCTGGAGCCGGAGGTGCGCATGCGTGGCGGCTCGCTGGTGGTGGCCGCGGCGCGCGAAGGGACACTGGCGGCTCCGTACGCGGTGTGGAGCGAAGTGCTGCGCGGGGTGCGCCGCCTGCCCGTGAAGAGCACTCGTGGCTGGCGCGAGCTCCCCTCGCTCGACGGATCCCTGGAGCGGCCGGCGAGCGATCCACCTCGCGGGCGCAGCAAGATCCGGCTGCTCGAGGAGCTCGCGGACTTCCTTCGCCTCGCCGCGCAGCAGCGTCCCCTCGTCATCCACCTCGAGGAGCTGCAGTGGGCGGACAGTGCGTCGTGGGATGCGCTCGAATACCTGATCCCGCAGCTCGAGAACGAGCGCATCCTCATCGCACTCAGCTTCCGCACGCGGGAGGAGGACGACGACGCCGCCGAGCGGTGGAGCCGGCTCGCCTCGCGACCGCGCCATCACGAGATGCGCCTGACGCGACTCACCCGCGACGACGTGAAGCGATGGCTCGAAGGATCGATGCGTGGCGAGGAGGTGGGCCGCGACCTGCTGACGTACGTCTACCGGACCACGGAAGGGAACCCGCTGCTCGTCGCTCACCTGCTGCGCGACCTGGAGGAGAGCGGCCACCTGGTGCGCGAGGGAGGACAGTGGCGCTGGAGCGCGCCGACCGAGCTGCCACCGCAGGCTACCGTCCACGAGCTGCTCGGTCGCCGGGTGGAGCGACTGCCGCGCACGGCGCGCACGGTGCTCGAGGCTGCCGCCGTGCTGGCGCGCACCTGCGACGAGGGCCTCATCATGGAGATGACGGGCCTCCCGGCCGAGGACGTTGCCGAGGGATTGTCACGCCTTGCTGCGGCCGACCTGCTGGTGCCGACGTTCGAGCGGGTGAAGGGGATGCTGGCCTTCGCACACGAGGAGATCGCACGGGCGGCCCGCCTGCTGTTGAGCGAAGAGCAGCTCGTCGCGCTCCACCTGCAGGCGGCGCGCGTGCTCGCCGGCCGGCGGGGGGTGTCGCCCACCGAGATCGCCACGCATTTCGACGCCGCCGGTGCGAGCGTGGAGGCGCACGAGCATGCGTTGCTCGCCGCCGATGCGGCGCTGGCGCTGTACGAGACCGGTGCGGCGGCGGAGCTCCTCGCGTCGGCGGAGCGTACCGCGCCGTCGGCCGAAGCGCTGGCGAACGTGCGCGTGCGCATGGCGTCGCTTGCCGAGGTGGCGGGGCGGTACGAAGAAGCGGAGGCGCTGTGCGAGCTGGCGCTCGCGTGGTACGAGGGGCAGGGGGACCGCCTGCGCGCGCTCCGCGTGAAGCGCACGCGGATGCTCGTCCGCATGACCCGCGGGCAGTCGGCGCAGGACACGCTGGAGGGACTGCACGCGCTGGAGGAGGAGGCGCGCGAGGTGAACGCCGACCCGGAGAGGGCGGCGATCCTTCTCCTCATCTCGCAGACTCACTGGCGGCTGGGGGATCCGGTCGCCGCCAAGCGGGTGGCCGAGGAGTGCGTGGAGATCGCCGAACGCGTGGGCGATCCTGCGCTGCTCTGCGATTCCTGCAACCGCCTGGCGATCACCGTGCAGCTCGAGGACGCGGCGCACGCGAGGGCGCTGTTCAACCGGTCGCTCGCGCTGGCCACCGATATCGGGGACGTCGTGCGCCGCGTCGGACGGTTGAACAACCTCGGTATCCTGGAGCTGATCGAGAACAACTGGGATGAAGCGCGCGCCGTGCTGCGAACGGCGGTGGACGAGGCCCGGACGGCCGGGCTCACCGAGTTCTGGGGTCGTGCGGCGCTCAACTCGGGCGTGCTCGCGGCGCGGGTAGGGGAGTACGAGGCGGCGACCGAATACCTGGGCGAGGCGCTGCAATTGTGTGCGAACGTGCAGAACAGCGAGCTGCAGCTTTATGCCACCTACAACCTGGCGCACCTCGAGCGCGACCGTGGCCGGGTCCGGGAGGCGGGGGAGACGTACGAGCTCGTGATGGCGCTGGCCCAGCGCATCGGCCAGGCGGAGGTGGAATACGGTGCCCGGGCCGGCTTCGGATTGTGCGAGCTTTCGAACGGGGCGGTGGAGTCAGCCCGGCAGGCGGCCAGGCAGGTCGAGCCATTCCTCGCGAGCCGGACCGACTGGTTCCAGGGGCGCGAGCTGGGCGAAGCGCTGATCCTGCGGCTGGCCCTGCTGGACCAGCGTCCCGAGGAAGCGGTGGAGCGGTTGAGCCGGGCGCTGGCGATGGCGGCTCCGAGCGATGTGTATGGGGCGGCGAGTCTTACGGCGGAGCTGGGGGAGGAGATGCGAGCGCACGCCCCGGACCTGGTGACCGAAGCATTGAACCGATACGCCAGCCGTCCCGAGGTTTTGGCCAATCCGCGCATCCGCGATCGGTTCACTGTCTTATTATTTGACAGCAAATCCACTATTGACCGAATAGGCCGAGTTCGGTAGACTGGGTGCACAGGAAAAGGGGCCGGCGATGCTGCCGGTTCCGGCAGGATCAAGTCCTGGAATGCACCGCTCCGGAAGCTCGTCGCCGGTCCACATGACGGGTGTACCCGAGCGCCATCCGCGTCTCGCGGGGTTATCCATGCGTCAGCGTAACTATTGGGTCGTCGTCGCCAACGTGGCGGTCATCGCCGCGCTCGCCGGCTGCTCCGACAACACCTTTGTCGCTCCCACGGCGCAGCAGAGCGCGACGACTGCGAGTGCGCCGGTCACCATGATGATGGCCCCTCAGGGGCGCCCGTCGCTCAGCCTCACGGGCACCGGGGCCGCCAACACGGCGGTCGACTTCACCGTCGGCCCGCAGGGCGGTGTCTTCTTCGTCGGCAATCACGCCGTGGTCTTCCCGAAGAAGAGCATCTGCGATCCTGCGCGCAGCACCTACGGTGACTGGGAGACGGCCTGCCCGACGATCGGCAAGCCGATCCGCATTCACGCCGAGGTGCGCAACGAGGGTGGGCGCACCTGGGTGGATTTCAGCCCCGAGCTGCGCTTCGCGCCTTCGGCTGATCCGTCGCGCTGGGTCTGGATGTTCATGTACACCCCCGAAGCGCGTGGCGCGACGGGCGACCTGTCGCGGTTCAACATCCTCTACGCCCAGAGCATCGGTGGCGTGACGGTGGACGATGCGGCGGGTGACTCCACCCTGCGTACCTACGTGGATACGCGGACGGGCGTCTCGGTCCGCCGGATCAAGCACTTCAGCGGCTACACGGCATCGGCCGGCCGCAGCTGCGACGGCGCCCTTGGCGATTGCAGCGACAGCATGAACCTCGGCGGCTTCTGAGCCGCCGATGATGTGGAACAACGAACGCGCCCGCCGACCAGCGGGCGCGTTCGCGTTCTGGAGCACGTTGCCGCAGCGGGCGCTGTACTCGGGTCTCGTCAGCTTCGCGGCAGTGACGGGTCTCCTGCTCGGTCTCGGACGCCGCGCCGGCACGATGTGGCGCCCGCTGAACGCGGCGGCGCACCTCGTGATCGGGGAACGAAGTGACAACGTCTGGAATTTTCAGCAAGGTGTGACGCCGACGGGGGGTCTGGTGGTTCTAGTGTTGAGCATGATGGCGGGTTTCGCCGCCGCGTGTGCAACTCCGTCGCGCCGAATCCCGTACATCGTCCTGGCGGCGGCCAGCGTGGCGATCGCTGGCTATCTGCTGCACGTGCACGTCGTCGCCCGTACGCCGGGCGGACTCGCCGCGCTCCTCACCTTGGGAGAGTTGCGGGCGCTCTATGTCACATTGGGAGTCGCACTCGCGGTTGGTATACGCCTTGCCCTTCTCCCTCTGAGCGGGAGCAGGACGCAGGTGCTGGGGTAGTACTGTCGTGATCGATGTCGTTGCCAAGCAGCACCTATTCCTGGAGGGAACATGGATATCCTCGTGATGCTCGAGGACACTCGGGACCACGCTCCGGTCCTCGCGCACGTGAACTCCGTTCCCTCACCGGTGGCCACCGAGCGCCCGGCCCGGGACATCGTGACGCTGTATGGGGCGCCGGATGCGGAGTCGCTCGCCCTCGCTCTCGCCGCCGCCGTGGAGTCGCGTCGCCGTGGCGATGGCCATGACAACGCGGGTGCCATCCGGCACCTGGGCGTGACCACGGAGCATGGCGCCATCGGCGATGCGGCGTGGCGGGATGCCTGCACGGGGGAACTGGTCACACGTGACCTGGAGATCCCGTTCGAGATCCTGCAGGGTACGGCCACCCAGCTGCTTGGCGAGTGTGGCCAGATGATCCGACGCCTCGTCGCCGGCCTCGCGATGCCCGACTGGCCGGACGGCGCTCGTCGCTCGCTCACGATCTCCATCGGCCCCGTCGTCGGCATCGCTGCTCCCATCCTCGCCCCGCTCGAGTCGCTGCTCGACCGGCTGCGCGAGGGAGAGGGGATGGCGTACGAAGGAGACTAACTACAACTGAAGTAGGGCGTACTTCGTACTTCGTAGTGGGACCCAGGGGGCTGGCCACTCCAATGAGTGGTCGGCCTCTTTCCTTACGCATGGCCCCGAAGTGCATTGGACCAGGCGTCCCGCTGGGTCCGGGTACGAGGTACGAGGTACGAGGTACTTCAGTTGTAGTTGGTGGCAGAGGACTATCCCCGACCGACTACCAGTAGATCACCCTGCTTGACACCCTCCCCCGACGGCGGCATCTGTTAGGCACAATCCGCGGGGACCCCCGGCTCTCCCCCCCGCCTTCGCCATGCCCCGACGACCGCGTCGCGAGCGGGCCGGCGGCGCCCCCTGCATCGTCATCCTCCCGTTCATCGAGAGAGGTACGCGCATGCGAGAGTACCGGGGATCCGAAATCCGCAACATCGCGGTGGTCGGACACGGAGGGAGCGGCAAGACCAGCCTGGTCGACGCCCTCGCCTTCGTGTCCGGCTCCAGTAAGCGCCACGGCAGCACTGCCGATGGCACCGCCCTCACCGACACCGCGCCTGAAGAGATAGAGCGCGGCTACTCCATCAACCTCGGCTGCGCATTCGCCGA
>CAMLIU010000114.1 GCA_946479995.1 uncultured Gemmatimonadota bacterium
GATGCTCCAGGAGAAGTACGACGACGCGCTGATGCAGTTCCAGAAGGTGCTGATGCGCGAGCCGGGCAATGCGCTCGCGCGCATCAACCTTGGCTACATCTGCCTGAAGAAGCGGATCTTCGGCGAGGCCATCGAGCACCTGTCGCGCGCGATCCGCCTGAACAGCGATCGCAAGGCCACGTTGTACGCTCACTTCTACCTCGGGCTCGTCTATCTGGAGCGCGACATGTTCGAGGACGCCCAGACCTTCTTCCAGAAGACGATCGTGCTGGGCCCGAACCTGATCGAGGCGTATTACGAGCTGGGGCGTGCGTACTGGTTCAACGGCCAGCACGACGACGCACGGCGGACGTGGCGCGACGGCGCGGCCGCGAACAAGTTCAATCCGTGGGGAAAGCGCTGCGCCGAAGTCCTGCGGACGGTGGAAGGAGGGGGAGAGCCGTAACGGTTCTCCTCGCCGCGTGCGCGCTGCTGGTCGCCGGCCCGCGGCTGCCGGCGCAGGACGAGGCGCCGCGGCGCCTCGACGTGGGCCGCTTCACCGCCGTGTACTTCCCGAAGGACGACGCGCTGGCGCACTCGCTCCTGAACGATGCGGTGCGCACGGACAGCTTTCCCGGGCTTCCGCGCCCTAAGCAGCGCGTCCTCGTCGCCATCGCGCCCGACGCGGCGCGCTTCCGTGCCTGGGCGGGCGCGCGGGCCCCCGATTGGGGGGCGGCGCTGGCCTTCCCCGATTCGCGGCGCATCGTGATGCAGGGAAGCGGCGCCGGGTCCGACGCCGGAGATCCGGAGGTGGTCCTGCGGCACGAGCTCGCACACCTGGCGCTGCACGAGCAGCTGGGCGACCTGCCGCCACGCTGGTTCGACGAGGGGTACGCGAGCCTGGCAGCGAGGGAGTGGAAGCGCGAGGACGCCCTGGCGGCGAACGTGGCGCTCGCGCTCAGGGGCGCACCCACTCTGGACGAGCTCGAGGCGAGCTTCAGCGGGGGCAGCTCACTGGCGCAGGCGGCGTACGCGCTGAGCTATCGCGCCGTCGCCGAGCTCGCGTCGCTCGATCGGGAGCGCGGCCTGTCGCTGTTCTTCCGGTACTGGAAGGAGAGCGGCTCCATGGACGTGGCCGTGCGGCGCGCCTACGGCATGACGCTGTACGGGTTCGAGCGGGAGTATCAGTCGCGTACCCGCCGGCGCTACGGTGCGCTCGCCGTCGTCGCGGACCTGTCGCTGGTGCTGTTCGTGGTGAGCGTCCTCATGCTGCCGTTCTTCATCGCGCGTCGCCTTCGGGACCGGAAGCGCCTGCGCGCCATGCTGGCGGCCGATGCCGCGGCGGAGCGTGCGGCGCAGGCGAGCGCGATTGCGTTCCTGCTGGGAGAGGCGGCATCGCGCGGGGCGCCGGAAGTGGGCCTTCCCGAGCCGTACGACGGGCCGGCGAGGGACGCGCGCGACGAGGATGACGGTGCGTAAGCGACGGCGGCATCGTTGCTTGACACCTTCCTGAGTCCGGCGTACACTACGCGCTCATGTCACAGACAGATACCACGTCGTCGTCGCGGCCCTGGCTCTGGTGGGCAATCGCTGCCGTAACGATCCTGCTGGGCTACGCGGACCTCGCCCGTGGTGGGACGACGATTGCACCGATCTTGCTCGTCGTGGGGTATTGCGTTCTGGTCCCGATCGCGATCCTGAAGTAGGCGACGGAGCGGTCACGTCACAAAATCGAGGTGTACCTGGCGGGCGCGGCCGGCGTTGGCTTCGCTCGTGCAAGTGTTCGCCGGGCGAATAGCTCAGTTGGTTAGAGCGCCTGCCTTACACGCAGGATGTCGGGGGTTCGAGTCCCTCTTCGCCCATGTTGGAGGTAGTTCCCGCCCTGGAATGGACCCCGTCCAGCCTGCCGGGGTATGTTCGATCAACGCTTTGGAGGAATGACAGTGAAGGCTTCCCATCGCTTTGCGCTTCCGGCTGCCAGCCTCGCCGCAGCGTTGATCGCGACGACCGCTCCGGCGGTCGCGCGCGCCCAGCGCGGTCAGGCTCCCGGTCCCGATACGCCTCGCATCCTGGTCACCAACTTCCGTGGTGACCGTGAGGCGGGCGTCAAGATCGCCGACGAGGTGCGCGAACGGATCGGTAACGAGTTCAGCGCGCGTACCCTGTACGCGACGCCGAAGAAGGACATCGAGAACACCCTCAAGCAGTCCGGCTACCCCGCCGACTCCGCGCTGAGCCCCGGCGATGCGAAGGAGCTGGCGAAGCTCGTTCGCGCTGACGAGATCATCGACGGCAGCGTGACGAAGACGCCGACTGGCGCCTATCGGGTCTCGGCTCGCTTCTTTCTCCCGCGCGACGTTTCGCTCGCCCAGCCGCTCCTCACCACGGAAAGCAACAACCTCGGTGACGTGGCCAAGGCGGTCGTGAAGGAGTACGACCAGGCGCGCAAGCAGCTCGCGGCCAATCGTGAGTGCGAGAACGACATCCGCGACGGCAAGATCGACGCGGCCATCGCCGCGGCCCGGAAGGGGATCCAGCAGTATCCGAAGGCCACGCTCGCGCGGCTCTGCCTCGCCAGCGCCTTCCAGGCCATCAAGTCCAGCCCCGACTCGGCCTCTAAGCGCTGGTGGGCGGATTCGGTGATCGCCGTGACGAAGGAAGTCACGCAGCTCGACCCGCGCAGCAAGATCGCCTACACGCTGCAGTACGATGCGTACAAGGTGAAGAACGACACGACCAACTTCCTGCAGTCGCTCATCGGCATGATGAACTCCGACCCGAGCAACCAGTCGCTCAAGGAGTCGGTCATCGCCGAGCTCGTGACGCTCGGGAAGGCGGAGCTGGCGGTGCCGTCGGCGAAGCAGCTCGTGGCGGAGAACCCCGGTGATCCGCAGTACGCGCGCACCTACTGGCTCGTGCTCCGCGCGGCGAACAACTACAAGGAGTCGGTGCCCGCGGGCATCGCCTACGTGGCGCTCGATTCGGCGGCGGCGGACTCGAACTACTTCTTCCGCCAGATCGCCGACCTGCGCGCCGACAGCTCGTTCGCGAAGGCGGCGGAGTTCGCGGCGCAGGGCATCGCCAAGTTCCCGAAGAGCGGCACGCTCTGGCTGCAGAAGGCGCAGAACGAGCGCAGCGCCGGCCAGCTCCCGGCGGCGAAGGCCTCGCTCCAGCGCGCGCTGCAGATCGACCCGAAGGCGTCGGGCGCCAACCTGCTGCTCGCGCAGATCTTCGTCGACCTGAACCAGCCGGATTCCGCGGTTGCCGCGGTGAAGGCGGATGTGGCCGCCGATTCGTCGAACAAGTCCATGGATGCGCAGTTCCTGCTCGGCATCGGCAACACGGCCTACAAGGCTGCCGTCGCCTCCAAGAACGTGGACGACTTCCGCAAGGCGCTCGACATTCTGCAGGCGTCCGACCAGTTGAGCCCGAGCCCGAATGCCAAGTTCCTCTCCGCCGTGTCGGCCTTCTCGGTGGTCCAGCAGCTCGGCACCAGCCTGCCCAAGACGAAGGCGTGCGCCGATGCCAAGCTCGGTCAGGACATGCTGACCATCGTGAGCACGAACATGCCGCAGGGGGGCTCGGTGAGCCCGGAAGCGGCCAAGCAGATCCTGAGCGCCGTCCCGCAGTACCAGGCGTTCTTCGACGGATCGGCGAAGCGCTACTGCAAGTAGAGTCGGACCCGAACGGGGCGCCTGCGGCGCCCCGTTCTCGTCTGACGGTCCGACCCGCTCGGCGGCTTCGCCGCCTGCTCGTCGGACGGTCGAAGGGCACACCGGACCAGCTTCGGTGTGCCCTTCGCAGTTCGTAGTGTCCGTCAGACGAAGAGCGGCGCACAGCGCCGCGAATGGGTCAGACCGTCAGACGAGCGAGCCAGGCGAAGCCCGGCGAGCGGGTCAGACTCCTTCCTCGCCCGGCAGGTGCTGCACGTGCACCAGCAGGTCCGCGCGTCGCGCGCGGTAGTCGCACACCGCTCCCTCCACCGCCTCCCCATCCAGGTTGACGCTCAGGATCTCCGAGCCCGTCACCTTCAGCCACGGCAGCTGCGCGTAGTGCACCCCCGGCAGCCCCACGTGCTCTCCCCGCTTCACCTGCAGCGCCAGCCGCGCGAAGTCGCGCCTCGACATCGCCTCGATCACGCACAGGTCGAGCAGGCCATCGGTGACGCTCGCGTCAGGGGTCATCATCGTGCCCCCGCCCGTCACGCGCGCGCTGCCCACCGCGAAGGCCAGGAAATCCACGTCGAGGTCGAAGCCGGCGCTGGAGAAGCGCGCATGTCTCGTCTGGTCGCTCGCCAGCTTGCGGATGGCGGTGATCGCGTAGGCCAGGGGCCCGAGCGACGCCTTGAAGTCCGCCGGCGTTTCCGCCGTGGCCTCGGCGCCCACGCCGCCCGTGGAGACGTTGAGGAAGCGGCGCCCGTTCATCGACGCCGTGTCGATGCGCACGGGCTTGCGACGGAGGATAACATCCATGGCATGATCGGCATCCTCCGGAATCCCCGTCTGCCGCGCGAAATCGTTCGCGGTGCCCAGCGGCACCACCCCCAGCGGCACGTCGCGGCCGTCGAGACCATTCACCACCTCGTTGAGGGTGCCGTCCCCCCCGCAGGCAACCACCACGTCGGTGCCGCGATCCGCGGCCTCCGCCGCGAGCCAGGTACCATCGCCGGTCTCCCAGGTGACGTGCACCTCCACCGCATGCCCGCGTTCGCGCACCCACGACACCATGTGACGCAGGTCCTCCTGGTCGGCGCGCGCGCCGTGGACGATGTAGGTGATGTGCTTGCGGACCGTCGCCATGGATCGGAGGCAGGGGTGATCGCGCGCGGCGGTTTCACGACGCGTGCGGACGTGATAAGATGATCGCTCGCTCGCGCGATCACCACGAGCCGGGAGGCTGGGACAGCGAATATCATGCGCCAGCCCTGGTCGGCCCGGTGCTCGAGCTTCTCGGCGGCGCGCGGCTCGTGCTCGACGGCACCCTCGGCGGCGGCGGGCACTCCGCGGCGCTCCTCGACGCTGGCGTCCCCCGCGTCATCGGCGTGGACCGCGATCCCGACGCCCTGGCGGCGGCAACGACCCGGCTCGCCGGCGCCGTGGCGGACGGGCGCTTCGCTGCCTGGCGTGGCAACTACGCCGACCTCGACGCGATCCCCGCGCTCGAGGGACTCCTCTTCGATGGCATCCTGCTGGACCTTGGCATCTCCTCCCACCAGATCGACGACGCGGCGCGCGGCTTCTCCTTTCGCGAGGGGGCGCCGCTCGACATGCGCATGGGTGCCGACGCCGTGCAGTCGGCGGCCGAGCTGCTCAACGAGGCCGACGAGCGTGAGCTGGCGCACATCTTCCGCGACTACGGCGACGAGCCGCGTGCGGCGCGCCTGGCGCGCGAAGTCGTGCGTCGTCGCGCCAGCCGCCCGTTCGCGACGAGTGATGACCTCGTGGGTGCCATCCGCGGCACGCTGGGACCGCGCAGCGGCGCATCCGAGTTCGCCCGGCTCTTCCAGGCGGTGCGCATCGCCGTCAATCACGAGCTCACGGGGCTCCAGCGAGCGCTCCCCGCACTGCGCGATCGGCTGGCGCCCGATGGCGTGCTCGCCGTCATCGCCTACCACTCGGGCGAGGACCGCATGGTGAAGCACGCCTTCCGCGAGTGGAGCCGCGACTGCGTGTGCCCGCCGAGACATCCGGTGTGCACCTGTGGCGGGGCGAACGCGCTGGGCGAGGTGCTCACGCGTCGTGCCATCGTGGCCGGCGAGAACGAGGTCGCGCGGAACCCGCGTGCCCGCAGCGCGAGGCTCCGCGCATGGCGACGAGGCGCGTAAAGGGGAAGGGAAGCGGACGCGGCCGGCTGGCCCTCGTCCTGATCGGTTTCCTCGTCATCGCCTCGGGCGTCATTCTCCGCC
>CAMLIU010000115.1 GCA_946479995.1 uncultured Gemmatimonadota bacterium
TCGTCGGCGGGATGAGCCTCTTCCCGCGCGACGCCGGCGCGCGCGTGCAGCTCGCGCTGGCCGACCGCGTGGAGCTCGGCTACTGGCTCGACGCCGCCGCGACCGGACGCGGACTGGTGACCGAGGCGGTGCGCGCACTGCTGGACGCGGCGGCCCGCTCCTTTCCGTCGATCCGCCTCGCGGAGATCCACTGTCACCGGGAGAACGTGCCGAGCAACGCCGTGCCGGAGCGGCTCGGCTTCATGCCGGCGTACGTGGACGGGGAGGTGCAGGTGTGGCGGCGGGCGCTGACCGCGCAGGGGTGAGCTGGCAGCGTACCTCACGCGCGCCCGACCGTGCTCGCGCGCGCCAGGCTGCGCCGCCACTGTGGCGTGCTCGGCACCCCGATCAGCGTCGGCGAGCATGCCGTGCGCGCGAAGCGAGGAAATTCCCAGCGGCTCCGACCGAGTGGAGCTGGCAGTGCGTCCGCGGTAGCGGACGCTTCGCGCCCGCCTTCTATTTGATCGCCCGCAGGTGAGCTTGGGCGTCAGGCAGACATCATCGCTCCAGCGAGAGAGCAGGTCCCTGCGGCACGACGCTGTCTGTCCCACAGTTCCCCACTAGGAGGGCTCACTGCATGCACGAAGCCCGTGAATTGCTCCTCGGGGCATTGACGTTGAGTCTCATGGTCCCTGGCTGTCATCGCAACGCTCCTGACGGAGACGCTCGCGCGCAGTTGATCGCGGTCCTCGGCGATAGTCTGGGTGAAAGCGCCAATCCCGTAGTCGGCTTCATGCAGAACGATGGGCGTCCAACATCACACCTGTACGTTGCGTTTGAGACGCCCGCCATCCCGAACGTCTCGGACGCGGACTTTGAACTTCGGGCCCGTGGTGTCGCCCGCTTTGTCGTGCGCCATTACGCGCATGCGAGTGATCTGGATAGCATCAGTGTTGCAGCGCGCGAACCGATGCGGCCCGGGCTCTGGCGGGTGCATCATAGACGCGCATTTGCAATCGCCGATCTGACAGCAACGGAAGCGCGGTGATGCGATCCCTGCCGTCTAACTGAGCGCTGCACCGAACGGGCGGTTGCTGTGGGCGCCTTCGGCGCCAATCATTGGGTCGCCCGCAGCTGAGCTTCGGCGTTAAACCACACCCAGATGAGTCCATGAACGAAAGAGGATGCGCCTGGCGGCCGACGTGCGTGGTCCTCCTGTGTCTCTTGTCGGCATGCGTGCATCGTGGACCAGCTCCCGCTCGCTGTCCGTTGCCGCCGGAGCGTCAGATCCCCGCGGCCGCGGGACGCAACGAGCGAATGTGGGCACGGACGGACAGCGCCGGAGTGATTGAAGGCCGCCTGGAAGACTGGGCCACTGGAGCGCCCCTCCCGGATCTGCTGGTTTTCCTGGTTGGAGGACGGTCCACTCGCCGCGTCTATTCGGACGTCAACGGGGAGTTTCGCTTTACTGGCGTGAAGCCTGGCGCGCACGTCGTGCTCGTTTGGGCGCGGTACCCCGAGGTGCGAGATACGCTCGTGGTTCCCGCGAACAAGGGCATGCGCGGGCAGGTGCGGCTCGAGCCGTCGCATCCGGTGTACGATTGCGTAGTCGAGACGCGATGAAGCGTGTGGTCTAACTGATTGCTGCACCCGACAAGCGATTGCAGATGCTCGCTGCGCTCGCGATGATTGGACTCGCTTGCGGGTGAGCTTGGGCGTGAGGTGACAACCCACATGTTCTTACGGAAGGCGCTCGTCATTGCGACGCTATTCGTGCCGGCCTGCTGGCGCGGACGCACGGAGATCGGTCGTGAGCTCGCTGCCCGGCTTGCCACTCCCCCACCAAGCGGGCCTGAGTGCTATCGTGGCGTCGCCCAGTTGCTTCGTGACACGATTGAATCCCGCCCGCGCGCACACGAACGGCGGTGGCTGGTGCTCGACCCGGGGCAGGCACCGGAACCGGCAGGCTACCACATCGCATACCTTATCACGTCAAAGGGCCGCGACTGGCCGGTCTATGCCGCGTGGCGCAGAGCAGGCGATAGCCTCGAGATTCGCGAGATCGGCGGATCCTTTCCGCCCGCGTCCTGGGTCCTTCTGGATAGTGGAGTGGTGCTGGTCGGGCGTGGGGAGATGGTCCATGATGTGGGTACGCGGGATTCCGCAGGCAGTTTTGTGCACGAGCACTCACGCTGGCCCGCTCGCGCGCAGAAGATCGTGTGCGCGGATGTTCCATAGCGCCTGTCACCTGACGGGCGGTTGGGGAAGGCGCCTTCGGCGCCAATGATTGGATCGTCAGCCGGTAAGCCCTGGCGTCAACGGGACAACTCGTCGTGGGGAGGGTATCTTTCGATTGGCCGCAGATCCGGTTTCTCCCTTCCGAAGGCCGCCGAGGGCGGGTTCGATTCCCGCGATTCCAGTTGCTGGTCGGCGGAACGTGTGGGGCGGGGTTCGAATCCCCGGCGGCCACCTGTTGTTCCGTCGATCACGGCGACGGCCGGATGGAAGTCCTGCGGCACGCGCGACGGGCACGCTCATGGGTCCCTGGCAGTCTTCTGACGCGGGTGGATGATGCTGCGATCCAGCTTCGCGCGTGCCGCGCTCGCGCTCGCGACCGTTGCCTGCGCGTCCGCGCATCCAGCCTCCCACGGCGGACGGCTGCTGGAAGGGGTCTACGTCGTGGGCCCGGAGGCCAATTCGTTCCGCGAGTGCAGGGGCACGTTCAGGTGGACCGTGGAATTCGTCCCTGGCGCGGCGCCAGCGGCCTGGCCGCCCGGCACGGCGGGCGGCTACAATGCGACCTATTATTTCGTGAGGTGGCAGGCGGATCTCATCGATCCGCCTCGCGTCCCGCTGGGGCAGCCACCAGCGGCGCCGCTCCGCGCTCGCGTATACGCCGTGAAGAGCATGCGAGCCTTGCGGCCCGGGGAGTGTGACGAGCGACTGTGAACATGCGGCCCACATGACCGCACACCCACCACGCCCATCCGACCATGACCGACGTGCTGTTCGTCCAGGGAGCAGGCCCGGGAGTTCACGCGGACTGGGACATCCACCTCGTCGAGAGCCTGCGTCGCGAACTTGGAACATCGTACGACGTCCGCTATCCGGAGATGCCGGACGAGTCGGATCCGCGGATGGAGGCGTGGCGCCCGGTGCTCCAGCGTGAGCTTGCCGGGCTGCGGCCAGGTGGTATCGCTGTGGGACACTCGGTCGGCGGGACCGTGCTGCTGCACCTTCTCGCGGACAGGGCGCCGGCGAACGGTCTCGGCGCCGTCGTCCTGATCGCCGCGCCCTTCCTTGGCGCTGGCGGCTGGGCGAGCGAGGAGGTCGCACCTCGGGCCGATCTCGGCGAACGGCTGCGTGGTGTCGCGCCGGTACTGCTGTTCCACGGCGAAGACGACGAAGTGGTGCCGGTGGCGCACGTGGAGCTCTACGCCGCCGCGATCCCGCACGCGCGCGTGCGTCGGCTGCCGGGACGCGACCATCAGCTGAACGACGACCTGTCCGAGGTGGCTGGCGACATTCGCCGGCTGACGTCGCGCAACGTCAGCTGACCGCTTGCGTCCCTCCCATCGGCGCGCATATTCGCGCCCATGTCGACTACCCCGGCGGGACCCGCGCGATTCGCCCGTCTCCTGGCGCCGCTGTGGCTCGTCACCGCCATCTGGACTTCCTGAGCACGAGTGCGCTGAGCGTGTTCGCCTATCACACGCATGAGTGTCGCGAGCGACAGTCAGCCTGATCCCGTGGTCCTCGACGTCGGCCGGGAGCTCAGCTCCAGCAACCGACTGGAGCTGAGCGCGATGGCGATCGACGCGCTGGAGCACGGCACGCGAGAGCTGCGCCTCGACTTCGCACGCACGAGCTACATGGACAGCGCCGGAATCGGCATGCTGATCTCCCTCCTGAAGCACGTGCGCGAGCGCGGTGGCACGTTGCGGCTCGCGAACCTGAACGCCGAGCTCAGGGCGCTGTTCGAGCTCACCAGGCTCGACGCGCTGTTTCCGTTCGAGGAGGGCAACGATGGTCCCGCGGGCGCGGGTGTGCACGCTCCGCATCGGCCCCCGCCACGCGCGGGCGGCGAGGAAGCTGCGTGCTAGGAGAGCGAGGCATGTTGCCCTCCTTCGACGTGATCAAGCGCCGGATGAGGCGCGAATAGTTTTCGCCCCATGTACGAGCATCGACGTCAACCGCTTCTCTCGAGGCCGAGGTTCCTCCTGCGCCTCGCACGCCACGCCGCGGGCGCCGGCGTGGTGGTGCTCGCGTCGCTTGCAGTCGGAATGATCGGCTATCACGGGTTCGAGCGCCTGGACTGGGTGGCCGCCTTCCTCAACAGTGCGATGCTGCTCGGCGGCATGGGTCCCGTTGACGCGCCTCGGACGACGGACGGGAAGCTGTTCGCCGGACTGTACGCCCTGTACGCCGGCCTGGTCTTCATCGTGGTCGGAGGATTCCTCGCCGCCCCGGTGATCCACCGCGTCCTGCACCGGTTTCACCTCGAGGGTGACGACGCGGAGCGCGGCCGGGCGCGGAGCGGCGCCGCGACGTCCGACCCACGCCGCTGACTCGCCATGCCACCTGGACTGCAACGGGCAGCGTCTGCGCCGTCTCAACGAAACTGACGTCGTGCGCGACCTCGAGGAGCTCTTCGACGCGCTGGCACGGTCCGCCTTCCGGCGGCGGTTCAGGCTCGGCCCGAAGGAGCGGTCGTACCTGACGGCGAAAGGCCGACCGACAGTGATGGAGCACGCGGCGACCTTCGTGGCGCAGCGGCTCGCGCCGGCGAGTCCGCCGAATGACGGCAGGCAGACGCCATTTCGCGGCCACCCGGTCTTCGTCGCGCAGCACGCGACGGCGACCTGCTGTCGCGGGTGCCTGGCGAAGTGGCATGGCATCGAGCGAGGGCACGCACTGACCGACGAGGAACAGGCGCACGTCGTTGCAACGATCATGCGGTGGCTGGACGTGCAGCGTTCCCAGGGCTGAAGGAAGCACGGACACCTGACCTCACCGCGCACGCACTGCGACAGGAGGGGAGGCATGCACACGCTCCGGAAGTGCTCGCTGTCCGCCGGCGTCGGCACCGCGGTGTCACTCTATCCGGTGGTGCGGCGACAGGGCGAAGCGCGCGCGGCGCTGCCGATCGCGGTATGGGAGTTCTCGCTCGGCGTTTACCGGACGTTCCACGGATTCCGCGAGGGCCCGGTCCTCGCCAGCCCGTGACCCCTCCGCCGGCCGACGCCGCCTATGTGGATGCGAACTCGATCCTTTCCGCACTGTCCACGCGCCGAGAGGGGCTCACCGACGCCGAGGTGGCGTCGCGCCGCGCGGCGTACGGGCGCAACCAGGTGGCGCACGAGAAGCCGCCGGCGTGGCCCGTGCAGGCAGCGCGCGCCTTCGCGAGCCCGTTCAACATCCTGCTGACGACACTTGCCGTCGTATCACGGCTCACTGGCGACACGGCGGCGGCCGTCATCATCGGCGTGATGGTCCTCTTCGGCACCGTCCTGCGCTTCGTGCAGGAGTTCCGCTCCACGCGGGCGGCGACGGCGCTGCGTGCGCTCGTCCGCACGAGTGCCGCCGTGGAACGTGAAGGGGACAGGGCGAAGGGTGAGGGCACGCCGGTGATGGAGCGCCGCGAGGTGCCGATCGAGGAGCTGGTACCCGGCGACATCGTCTATCTCTCCGCCGGCGACATGGTGCCGGCGGACGTGCGTCTCATCGCGGCGCGAGACCTGTTTGTGGCGCAGGCGGCGCTCACTGGGGAGTCGGTGCCCGTGGAGAAGGTGGCGAGCGCCGAGCTGCCGCCCGCGCCTCAGGCGCTCACCGACCTGCCGACGATCTGCTTCATGGGCACGAGCGTCGTCACCGGATC
>CAMLIU010000116.1 GCA_946479995.1 uncultured Gemmatimonadota bacterium
CTCGAGAACATCGAGAGCATCGTGCTCGCCTCGGACGCGGTCATGGTCGCCCGCGGCGACCTCGGCGTGGAGCTGCCGTTCGAGGAGGTGCCGATCGCCCAGAAGCGCATCATCTCGCTCTGCAACCGCCTCGGCCGGCCCGTGATCACGGCGACGCAGATGCTCGAATCGATGATCACCCACCCGCGGCCCACGCGCGCCGAGGCGAGCGACGTGGCGAACGCGATCCTCGACGGCACGGACGCGGTGATGCTCTCGGCCGAGACGGCCGCCGGGCAGTATCCGCGGCTCGCCGTCGAGGCGATGTCGCGCATCATCCAGGAGATCGAGAAGCATCCGCGCCGCATCCGTGTCGATGACCGGAACACCGAGGGGATGGCGGTCTCCACCGAGCATGCCATCGCCGCCGCCGCCACGAGCGCCGTCCGGAGCCTCGATGCGCCCACGCTCATCGTCTTCACGAAGAGCGGCTTCTCCGCCCGTGTCGTGGCGTCACACCGTCCGGGGGTGCCCATCCTCGTGCTGACCGATCAGGATCGCACGTACCGGCAGCTCGCCCTCGTGTGGGGGGTGGTGCCGTGCCTCGTGCGGCACTGCGACACATATCAGGACATGGTGAAGCTGGCGCTGGATGCGGTGCGCGCGAGTGGCCTCGCCCGTCAGGGAGACCGCGTGGTCGTCACGGCGGGCGTTCCCTTCGACGTGCCGGGAACCACGAATCTCATGAAGGTCGAGACCGTATGACGGCGGTCGGCAGCGCCGCACCCGCGGCGTGAAGCTGACCTTCCTCGGCACGGGGACGAGCTTCGGGGTGCCCCAGCTCGGCTGCCACTGTGAGGTGTGCAGGTCGTCCGACCCCCGCGACCGGCGCTCGCGTGTCGGCGCCGCAATCGAGACGGATGGCGGAGAGGTGATCCTGATCGACACCCCGCCCGAGTTGCGCGTGCAGCTGCTGCGGGCGGGCATCACCCGCGTGGATGCCGTGCTCTACACGCATGGCCATGCAGATCATACGCATGGCATCGATGACCTGCGGGCGTTCACGGTGCTGCAGCGCCAGCACCTCCCGGTCTACGGCGCGCGCGACACGCTCGCCGGCCTCTCGCGGAAGTTCGACTACATCTTCGACGACGCGATCCGCGCGCTCCCCGGTACGTCCAAGCCCCAGGCGCGCGCGATCGAGCTCGAGCCCGGACGCACGACGCGCATCGCCGGCGTGGACGTGACGGCGATACCGGTGCCGCATGGCCCTGTCACGGTATTTGCGTACCGCATCGGCGCACTCGCCTACGTGACGGACGCCAAGCGCGTGCCCCCGGAGGCAGTGCGACAGTTGCGCGGTGCGCGCGTGCTGGTCGTGAATGCCCTGTTCCACGATCCGCATCCGTCGCACCTGAGCGTGAGCGAGGCGCTCGAGGTGGTGCATGAGGTTGGCGCGGCGCGGTCGTACCTCACGCACCTCACGCACGAGCGCTCCCACGCGGCGCTCGCCGCCGAGTTGCCGTCCGGCGTCGAGCCGGCCTACGACGGACTGGAAATCACCATCTGACCGCCTCCCGATGATCCATCTCGACTATACCAACATGATGGCGCCGCCCATCCAGGGAGGCATCACGGCGGCCGAGTGGAAGGACGCGACGGCGCGCTTTCGCGATGCGCACGCCGGCGTGGACCGGCTGCACGCCGACGGCGTGCTCGGCTTCCTCGACCTCCCCGACGACAAGGCGCTCCATGCCCAGGTGACGAGCTTCGTGCGGGGGCTGCGCGACCGGGACGGTGCCGGCTCGCTCACCGACGTCGTGGTGCTCGGGATCGGCGGCTCGGCCCTCGGCCCGATCGCGCTGCGCACGGCCCTCCGTCCGCCGCACTGGAACCTGCTGAGCGACGAGTCGCGCGCCGGCGAGCCGCGGCTGCACGTGCTCGACAACGTGGACCCGGCGAACATCACCTCGCTGCTCGATCGACTGGACCTGCATCGCGCGCTGTTCGTGGTGATCTCCAAGTCCGGCGGGACGGCGGAGACGATGGCGCAGTACCTCGTGGTCCGGGGCCGCCTCGATGCGGCGCTCGGACGAAAGGGAGCACGGCAGCGGCTCGTGTTCGTGACCGACCCGAAGAAGGGCGCGCTGCGCACGATCGCGAATGCGGAAGGGATCGCCGCGCTCGACATCCCGCCGAACGTGGGGGGGCGGTTCAGCGTGCTCACTCCCGTCGGCATCCTCCCGGCCGCGCTGATCGGTATCGACACGGCGGCATTGCTCGCCGGCGCCGGCCGCATGCGCGACCGCTGTCGGTCCGCCGCGCTCGCGGAGAACATCGCCGGCGCCTTTGCGGCGCTCCAGTTCCTGGCGGACACGAAGCACCACCGCCCGATCCAGGTGCTGATGCCCTACAGCGATGCGCTGCGCGACATGGCCGACTGGTTCGTCCAGCTGTGGGCGGAGAGCCTGGGCAAGCATCGCAAGCCGGACGATGCCGGCGTGGGGCCGACACCACTTGGCGCGCTGGGTGCCACCGACCAGCACAGCAAGGTGCAGCTCTTCATGGAAGGACCGCCCGACAAGACGGTCACCTTCATCGGGGTGGAGAAGGGGGTGCCAGCCGTGGAGATCCCGCGCCTGCACACGGACGTGCCCGAGCTGGCGTATCTCGGCGGCCACCAGCTCGGTGAGCTGCTGGACATCGAGCGCCGCGCCACGGCGGGGGCGCTGGCACGCCGCGGACGGCCGAACATGACGCTCACGCTCGAGCGGGTGGATGCCGCCCACGTGGGCGAGCTGATGATGCTCCTCGAGATCGCCACCGCCTACGCCGGACAGCTGTATGGCGTGAACGCCTTCGACCAGCCCGGCGTGGAGCTCGGGAAGCAGTTCACCTACGCGATGCTCGGTCGCGCCGACGCCGAGCAGGCTCGGCAGGAATGGAACCTGCTTCCGAAATCCGATCCGGCGCGCGTGATCTGATCCGCTGGGCGCGGCCTTGCCACGCTGCGCATGTCGGGCGAGCTTCACGAACTCCGGGGATGAACCCACCGCTGCCTGCGGCAGCTGTACCACCTAGAGGATTGCAATGCCGGATGTCGAGACCCTGAATGCGATCTTCGGTGACGCGGTGCGCGTCGCCGACGGCCGGCTCACCGTTGCGCGGGCAGAGGCGCTGGCATCGCCCGCGATGGACACCTTGATCCGGGCAGCCGTGTTCGGCGAGCCCGAGGAGCGGGAGTACGCCCGGTGGATGATCTGGGAGCTCGGCCAGGTGGTCGGTGTCCGTCCCGCGTCCATCAACGACCTCTACATGGCACGCGGGCGTGGCGAAGTGCACGGGTTCACCGTGCCGGCCATCAACGTCCGCGGTGACTCGTACGACACGGCGCGGGCGATCTTCCGCACGGCGATCGCGATGAAGGCCGGCGCCTTCATCCTCGAGATCGCCCGCTCGGAGATCGCCTACACCGCGCAGCGCCCGGCGGAGTACGTGTCCGTCCTGCTGGCGGCGGCGCTGCGCGAGGGGTTCCGCGGTCCGCTCTTCATCCAGGGTGATCACTTCCAGGTCAATCACAAGAAGTACGCGGCGGATCCGAAGCCCGAGGTGGACGCGGTGAAGGCGCTGGTGCGCGAGGCGGTCGGTGCCGGCTTCTACAACATCGACGTCGACACCTCCACGCTGGTTGACCTCGGGAAGAAGACCCTTGCCGAGCAGCAGCGGCTCAACTACGAGGTAGGGATCGACATCCTGCGCGAGGTCCGCGCGGCGGAGCCGCGAGGCGTCACGATCTCGGTGGGCGGAGAGATCGGCGAGGTAGGCACCCAGAACTCGACGGTGGAGGAGCTGGAGGCGTACATGGACGGCTTCAACGCCGCGCTGCCGGCGGGAATGGCGGGGCTGTCCAAGATCAGCGTGCAGAGCGGAACGTCGCATGGCGGCGTCGTGCTCGCCGACGGATCCATCGCCGACGTGAAGCTGGACCTCGACACGCTGGAGCGGCTGAGCCGCGTGGCGCGCGAGCGCTACGGGCTGGCCGGTGCGGTGCAGCACGGCGCCTCGACGCTCCCTGACAGCGCGTTCCACAACTTCCCGAAGCGGGAAACGGCCGAGATCCACCTGGCGACGAACTTCCAGAACATGCTGTTCGATCACCTGCCGGCCAGCCTGCGCGACGAGATCTATCGCTGGCTGGGCGACAACGCGAAGGACGAGCGGAAGCCCACCGATTCCGACGAGCAGTTCTTCTACAAGACGCGGAAGAAGGCGCTCGGGCCGTTCAAGGAGCAGCTGTGGAACATGCCGGCGGACGCCAAGCAGGCGCTCGCCCGCGCGTACGACGAGAAGTTCCGCTTCCTCTTCGAGCAGCTGGCGATCGGCAACACGTCGGACATGGTCGCGCGGTACGTGAAACCGCCCGCCCAGCACCGGGTGATGCCGGTGGACGCGACGCCCGCGCACGTCGCGGCGCCGGACGATGCAGACCTCTCGGACTAGATGACCGAGGGGACGGAAGCCGGGGATGCGCGCGTCCTCTGGCTGGGAGTCGTGCAGCGGCTGATGGGCCGTGCCGCCCACGACGTGAAGGATTCGTTGAATGGTGTCGCCGTGAACCTGGAGGTCATCCGGTCGCGCGCCGCGCGCGAAGGCGCTCCGGCGGCGTCCATCGCGCCATTCGCCGAGGCGGCGGGGCAGCAGCTCGAGCGATTGACTAGCTTGCTGGAGGCGCTCCTCGCCGTGGCGCGGCCGGAGCGGGATCCGGTGAACGTGGGTGTGGCGCTGCGTCGCGTCGCGACGCTGTGCGCCGCCTCCTCGTCTGCCGACGATGCGAAGGTGGTGGTGGACGAGCTGCCGGCGGACGATGCGGTCACGCGGCTGCCGGCGGCAGCGGTCCGGCTGGCACTCGCGGCACCGTTGCTGGACGCGGTGCACGGGGGCGCGAACGGCGCCTCGCCGGTGCGGTGCTCGCTGCGGCTGGCGCCGGAGCAGGTCATTGTCAGCTTCGCCGCCGAGGGGCGCACGCTCCTCATGCCGGCGGAGGTGACGCGGGTGGTGCAGGACGCAGGAATCCGCTGGACCGAGGGAGTGCAGGAACAGGGAGTACTTTCACTGGCCTTTCCCCGCGCGTAAGCCGGAGTGCGCATGCGCAGGCCATCGATCGAGGCAGAATGAAGCAGGCGAGGATTCTCATCGCGGACGACGAAGCCGCGATCACGACCGGTCTGAGCGCGATCCTCTCGGATGCCGGCTACGACGTGGACGTCGTGTCGGACGGGCAGAAGGCGCTCGACAAGCTGGTGGCCGAGCGCTACGGCGTGGTGCTCGCCGACCTGAAGATGCCGCGGCTGGACGGCCTCGCGCTGCTTCGCGAGCTGCAGCAGCGCGAGATCCCCACCGAGTGCATCATCATCACCGGCCAGGCCACGGTGGACTCGGCGGTGCAGGCGATGCAGCAGGGCGCCTACGACTACATCGAGAAGCCGCTCAACGCCGAGAAGCTCAACCGCCTCAAGGCGCTGATCCCGAAGGCGCTGGACAAGTACCAGGTCCAGCAGAAGAACCGCGAGCTGGCGTCCAAGCTGGAAGGGCTCACCCATTACGGCGAGCTCACCGGCCAGAGCGAGGCCATGCGGCAGGTGTACCAGGTGATCGAGGCGGTCGCGCCGTCGACGGCGAGCGTGCTCATTCTTGGCGAGAGCGGCACGGGCAAGGAGCTCGTGGCGCGGGCGCTCCACAACAAGAGCGACCGGGCCAAGGGACCGTTCTTCGCCCTCAACTGCGCCGCGCTGCCGAAGGAGATCCTCGAGAACGAGCTGTTCGGCCACGAGAAGGGCGCCTTCACCGGCT